>CAZMCX010000075.1:0-3836 GCA_964565125.1 uncultured archaeon | reverse complement strand
CCTCAAACTTTTTTGTTTTACACAAAAAAGGTTTGTTGGTTTGCCAAAGAAAAAACTCTGGGGCATAAAGCCCGGGATTAGTTTTCCAAAACAGAAAACGGCTCCGCGAATTATATGATTTAAACTAAGTTTCTTATATAAATTCTTTAGCCATATTTTTTTAAAGGTTCTTGTTGTTTTTATGATATTGGGGGAATAAAATGGATACTAGATCTTTAATTGTGTTTTTGTTAGGAATTGTAGTTTTTGCTTTAGGGATATGGCTTTTGTGCTACTTTTGGATGGATTTTGTGAATATAATAAAAGGGATAATTGGAATAATTGTGATTTTTATGGGTATTGGAATTGCGTTTGTGGGATTTATTACCCTGAAAGCAAAAGCATACCTTATGCAGTATAAACAAGGTGAAGATAAAGAAAACAAAGAAGAATAACAGAAAGATATATTAAGTGAAATAATGAATATTATATGGAAACGATCGGTGAGACCTTGGATATTACTACTGTTGGTGAAAAAGATAAAAGAGCACTTTTGGCTTTGGCAAGAAATTCTATTGAATGGTTTGTAAAATACGGAGAAAAATACTCTCCTTCTGAATTCGAACTTTCTGATATGATGTATGAACGATGCGGGGTATTTGTAACTTTGATGAAGGCTGGCCAGCTAAGAGGCTGTATTGGATATATCGAGCCAATAAAAGAGATTTGGACTGCAATAGTAGATAATTCAATAAACGCAGCATTTTATGATCCTAGATTCCCACCTATTAAGCAACACGAGTTGGCATCTTTATCTATAGAAATCTCATTGCTAAGTGAAGTAAAGAGATTAGATTATGTGGATGTTAATGACTTGCTTTCAAAAATAAATAGAAGAATGGGCCTAATGATAAAGAAAGGAATGCATTCAGCTACTTATCTTCCAGAAGTTTGGGAGCAGTTTAAAGACAAGGACGACTTCTTGGAAAGCTTGTGCTTAAAAGCAAGTTTACATGCTGAAGCATGGAGAAATGCTCACCCGGATATAAGCTACTATTATACTAATACCTTTAAGAGCTAATTGCTTATAGGGAAAGAACGGCTTTAGTCAGGTATTAAAAAAGTACAAGACAAAAACTAGTGAATATTGAGACAAATAACTCTTCTTAACAGAGGTGTACAAAACTTTGGCATTTACTAGATTATTAGTTATTCAAGTACAATTAAAGCATCAACAACTATTGCGTCTTTTTCGTTTACAAATATCGGGTTTATGTCTAGCTCCTTCAAGTTCTTTATTGTGTTTGGAAGCTTTGAAATTTTTTCTAAAGCAGAGTAGAGTTTATCTGTGTTTATTCCTTTTAGGAGTGCTTGATTCTTTAGATCTTGAGCCATCTTCTTGGCTTCTAATTTTGACATTGGGCATAACCTAAAAGAGACATCCTTTATTTCTTCTGCGTGGCTTCCGCCGATACCAAGCATAATTACATGACCAAAAGTAAAATCCTTTTTTATTCCAATTATAAACTCGTTTCCTTGTATCTGCTCTTGTAAAAGAATACCATCTAATTTGATTTTTTTCTTCTTTGCATTTTTATCCATTTCTAAAATAATGGCCTTTAACTCTTTGTCAGTTCCTGCTTTTTTTAAGAATCCTGCTCTTTTTGCATGTGGGATTTCTTTTGCAATTCCTTTTGCAAATAGCGGAAACTTTAGCTTTGCGGTTCCGTTTTTGCTTGTAATCATTTGATGTTTTGCAATAGACAGGTATTTAGAAATAATTTTTTCAGAATCAAATTTATTTAGAACTTTAGTCATGCAGATCACTATAAATAAGAGGGCAATGCTTTATAAGTTTTTTAGTTTTTATTATATTGTTTAGGTGGTTGTTTGTCTTTGGATAACATATTTAACCCAAAATCTATTGCTGTTATCGGTGCTTCTCATAAGGAGGGCAAGATCGGGAACAGACTTTTTTCTAATTTGTTAACTTATAAAGGCAAAGTTTATCCAGTTAATATCGAAGGTGGGCACATACTTGGGAGACAAGTGTACAAGTCTGTTAAGGAGATAAGAGAAAAAATAGATTTGGCGGTAATTGTAGTTCCAAAGCAGGCAGTATTTCCTGTGATGGTTGACTGTGGTCAAAAAGGAATAAAGAATGTAGTAATTATTTCTGCAGGATTTGGGGAATCTGGAGATAAAGTGGCAGACAAAATGTTGAAAGAGATTATTGACAAGTACAAAATAAGGTTAGTTGGTCCAAATGTTGTGGGAGTTTATAATTCTCATATAAATCTTGATTCTACTTTTATGCCTGTAACTGCTTTTGCAAGACAAAAAAAAGGGAAAGTATCGGTGCTTTCGCAGTCAGGAACTATTGCTGCGATTTTGATGGAGCGGTTTTTTAATGATAGAATTGGACTTTCTAAATTTATTAGCTATGGAAACGCATTAGATATAAATGAAGTTGATATTTTGGAATATTTTGAAAAGGATCCCCAAACAGATGTAATTTGTATGTATCTTGAAGAAGTTAAGAACGGAAAAAAGTTTGTTGAATTCTTAAAGAAACACAAGAAGCCCCTTATAATTTTAAAGGTTGGAATGGGTCAAAAAGGGCAAGAAGCGGTAGTTAGTCATACCGGATCTTTGGCAGGAAATTATGAAATTTATGAAGGGATTTTTAAACAATTTGGAGTAACTCAAGTAGAAGGAATAAATGAAATGATTATGTATATAAAAGGCCTGCAGGTAAAGCCATATAAAAAAACTTTCATAATAACCAACGGTGGGGGTTATGGCGTATTACTGGCTGATGACTTTGAAAGATATGGGATAAAGTTTTATGATCTAACTGTAAAAGAAAAAGGGCGTCTGAAGAAAAAGTTTAACAAGGTCGGAATGTCTTATAAAAATCCACTTGACTTATTGGGGGATTCCGATGTTGATAGTTACCTTGAAGCTTTGGATGTATTAAAGAAAAAGAAAGATATCCTATTTGTTTTTGTATTTATTGGACAAATTGGTGCGGTTACTTTGGCTAAATTAAATAAGTTTATGGGCTTTGTAAAAAAGCACAAAATAAATTGTGTGTTTTTAGATACTGATGACGAGCAAGTTGATTTTATAGAAGACCACGGAATTGCATCATTTAATTTGCCAGAAAATTTGGCAAAAGGAATTAGTATAAGAAAGAAATAGGTGAATTTATGACAAGAAAGCCTGGAAGAGTTAGTGGCCATATTAGGGAATTAATTTTATCTAGAAGATTGAGGGGGCGGCATGAGAAAGAATTAAAGCTTAAGGAAAAAGAGCATGTAGGTAGATTCTATGGGTCTTATTTGATGGATCCGGATTATTATCGTGTGTCACATTATATCCTGAAAAAAAATATGGATACCTTTACAGATGAAGAACGAAAATTTTACAATTTTTTTATGGATAAAAAGCCAGGCCAGACATTTGGGGAAAGAATGGAGTTTGCAAGGCTGCTGTCAGAACATATTATTATTAATATGCGTAGGTATACTCCTGAAGAAAAAAAATTCTTTGAAATTTTATTTGGAGAGTTTAAACAAAAACAAAACGATCCTCTTGAACTGATAAAATATGTTTTTAGGTTACAAATGATGATAGAAAGAAGTAAAGCGAAAGGGATGACTTTAGATCCAGAAAAGTTGTTTTCTGAGGAAGAAGTTACCGAGCCCACAGATTATAGTCAATAGAGCCTTAGGTGGGACTTGGACCCACAACCTACTGCTTACGAAGCAGTTGCTCTACCATTAAGCTACAAAGGCACAATGAATATATAATTGAAAGATATTTTAGTATTATTGGTTGATTTTATGATCAAG
>CAZMCX010000074.1:0-3847 GCA_964565125.1 uncultured archaeon | reverse complement strand
ATTTATTCTTTTCGCTTACTTTTCTTAACATAGATGTTAATTTTAGTAAGAGCTGTTTCACAAATCTTGCCCCTACTTGCACAACCCCAAAAAACAGTAGCAGTTAACATAAATCTGTAAAATATCTTGGATGTAACATTACATGAGATAGTGCGCCTATTTGCTGAGCCAACAGTACAAAACAACAAAATGTCACATTAGGAAAAGGAGGCTTTTGTTGAGTTAATAATAGTAGAAATTATACAAAAAAATATATAAGAAAGATATCTAGTTATTATTATGCTTCTAATTAGGGTAAAAAACTTCTCAAAGCAGGTTGGGGACAAAGTTTTATTTGACAATATTGGTTTTCTTATTCATAATAATGACAAAATCGGGCTTGTTGGTAAAAATGGTTCAGGAAAAACTACTCTTTTAGATGAAATTTATTCTAATAATGGCCTAAAAGAAGCAAAAAATCTACGAATTGGGTATTTAAAACAACAAATAGATTCTAATTCTAAGGCTTTAGAGTTTATTTTAGGAATAGCTAATCCAAATGACTGGTTTGATTCGGAAATAAATCAAAAAAGAACTAAGCTAAATAAATTATTGGAAAAAATAAAGTTAGATCCTAGTTTGCTTGAACGAAATTTGGAGTCTTTAAGTGGTGGGGAAAAAACCAAAGTGTTTATTTTGAAAGTAATGTTACAAAAACCTGAACTGCTTATTCTTGATGAACCAACAAATCATCTTGATCTTACTGGAATAAATTACCTGACTAATTGGCTTAATGAAGAATATTCTGGTGCATTTATTGTTGTTTCGCATAACAGGGATTTTCTAAATAAAGTTACAAACAGAATTTTTGAAATTTTTAATCTGCGGCTAAATGTATTTAAAGGAGATTATGATTATTATGTGCAAAAACAAAATAGAACCCTTGAAAAACAAAAAGCTGCTTTCTTAGACTTCAAAAAAGAGGAAACAAGAATAAACAAAAGTATTCAAGAAAAAAAACAAATAATCAATAGCATTGGAATTAGCGGACGTGGGTCTTATTATTTAGACAAAGCAAAAAAAGTAGATAACAGTATAAAAAATTTAGTTGCAAGAAAAACATTAAAAGAATCACAAAAGCCATATGAAGACACAGAAAAAATTAACTTATCTGAATTTGATATTGAAAAAAGTTATAATGAAGTATTAACTCTAAAAAATATTGGCTACAAATCATTATTTGCAAAATTGAATTTAGAGCTAAGGCGGGGGGATAGAGCTTGTATAATTGGAGATAACGGTTGTGGAAAAACAACTTTGTTCAGGCTAATCACAAATGAACTTAAATCTACTAACGGAATAGCAGAGATTGGAAAGAATGTTATCATAGGATATTTAAAACAAAATGTCGATAAAAAGGATGTTTTGATTTGGGATTATTTAAAAGAATCTTGTAAAACACAAAGAGAACAAGATTTAAGGGATTATTTAGGTAAGTTTTTGTTTAGAAAAAATGATGTATATAAAAAATTATCAGAATTGTCTGGCGGAGAACTAACAAGATTGGAGCTATTAAAATTGATTTTAAACAAATGTAACTTTTTGTTATTGGATGAACCCACTAATAACTTGGATATTGATTCAATAGAAACATTAGAATCTGCACTAACTACTTACCCCGGAACTATCTTGTTTATTTCTCATGATATTCAATTTATAAATAATTTGGGTGCAGAAGTTTATGAACTTACTAAAGATGGACTATTGAACAAAAGGATAATTTAATTTATTTTTTGGGACATTATTTGCCATTCCAAAAGACCAGTTCTTTTTGACAAATCCAAATATTTTTGCTGTTCTCTGCTTAATGACATAAAATAACAGTCGTTAAAAACTATCGTCGCCCGTATTTCTTTATTTTTAAATCCTAACTTTTCAAAAATTTTTCTGGTTTCTTTTGACTTTTTTGGTACTGAAAGCAGTAGATCAGTTATACCATTTTTTTGGGCCATTTTTTTACAAAAAGAAATTATTTTTCTACTAAGTCCTTTTCCGCGATACAAAGGGACCAACCCCACAAAACCAATGCCGTATCGCCCACAAAATTCATTTGACTCCCCCATTCTTAGTAATCCAATAACCTTATTATTAAAAAAAATAAAATAATCTTTATTATTAATTTTTCCTAAATCAACTGGCATTTTTTCCGTTTCATAATAACTTCCTAATAACGTTTGCTTTTGTGTTTTATCAAAAAGGCTTTGATCTTTTTTCAAGGCTTTTTTTATTATTAATACCATAGATACCACTCAAAAATCATAACAGGAAATATCTTTCCTAAATACTTTTTTAAGTATACGGGAATCAAGTAATTTATCTATTAAGTCATCTACTTCATTAATATTAACCCCATATTTCTTTGCAAGACACATTATTTCTAATTTAGTTAGGGGGGTAATTAAAGAATCTACTAAATTACAAGTGTTTAAGTCATTAATCAAAATTGTAGGTGAATACAAATTAGAATAAGCAGTAATGCCATTTATTAGTCTCTTTTTAGTATATTTGTCTAATACAAAGAAATCGTTTGATTTTTCGTAAATTATCTTATCAACACCATAGCCACCACCCAATTGTCTCTTACAACCACAAAAACAATCATAAAAAAATCGACAGATTTTACACTTTTTGTCAACCCAATCAAAAGAGCGGTATTTTAATAGATAATCCGCATTCCATAACTCAGACAAAGGCGTTTTTAAAATATTTCCAAAAGAAGGACTGCCAGCCAAACTAAAACACATTTTTATGTCTCCATTCCCTAAAATATTTCCAAAATCGGTTCCAGCAGAACAAAAAGAAGCATATTTTCTAAGGTCTTTTGTCAAAAGTTCAGGGGGTGTTGGTACACCCAATCTAATTGGAATATTATACTCTCTATTTAAGATATCTATTCTTTTTACGAGGTCTAAAATTTCGCCAGGATTTAAGCAATATTTTTGTCCGTCCCCCGTAAAAGAAGCTCTGTTAATTATAAATAAATTTGTGGCAGGATAATTATAATATAAATATTTTATAAATTTAGGAAATTCAAAAAAATTAAGTGTAGACACAGTAGTTGCAATACCCAAATTAAACCCATAATCGGATAGCAAAGATATTGCATTAATTGTATTATAATAGGAGGCTTTATTTTTTGTTATTCGTTCATGAGTTTTTTTAAATCCATGAATAGAGATTGTCCCTGCTTCAAAAATATCAGTAATTGTTGCCACATTTTTTTCGTTTATTTTTGCCCCATTTGACAAAAAACCAACTGCCAAGCCTAAATCTCGAGCATATTTTCCAATATCTAAAAAGTCAGGGTGTAATGTTGGCTCTCCACCGTACAAATTTACGCTCACAACCCCTGAATTTGCAATTTTATCCAGCACTTTTTTTATTGTTTTTGTAGGATAGTAGTCTAATTTTTTAGAATGAACAGAACAAAAAACACAATCCCAGTTGCAAGAATTAGTAATAGTTAAATGCAATGTTTTTGGCGCTGAGATGGTATTAATTTTATCATAAACTAAATT
Source organism: uncultured archaeon (assembly GCA_964565125.1). GTDB lineage: Archaea > Iainarchaeota > Iainarchaeia > Iainarchaeales > 0-14-0-20-30-16 > JAQTTP01. The sequence goes on along the minus strand of CAZMCX010000074.1, from coordinate 290 downwards.
GTTTTGTTCTTTAGTAATCTTTTTTTCCACTTAACAACCTCCCTTACAAGGACATGGTTGCCCAGTATGGTTCCCTGCTTCAAAAATTTGTCTTATTCTTCTACCATTTTCTACAAAATCATATTTATTTATTGTTTGACCCCAAACAACATACAAAGCTTTGCTTTCTTTTTTTCTGCCCATATTTTCACCCCCCCAGTGAATATTATATACAGCTTTCCACCACTAAAGGCAAAGCAACCATAGTAACATATAATATATAACAGGAAAACTTATAATTGTTATGTATA
>CAZMCX010000073.1:0-3893 GCA_964565125.1 uncultured archaeon | reverse complement strand
ATAATGGTTACAAACCCAAATTACCGAAAAATATAACTAAAGATTGCACAGAAAGAGAAATATCCGAAGCCATCAAAGCAGAATATGATGACAAAGACTACAAGATTGCAAGTAAAAAATTAAGAGCTGAGTTCTCAAAAATACAAAAAGATTTTTTTAGTAAACTAAAAGAAAAATTCAAAACTGAAACAATAATACCTAATCTTGAGATAATATTAACAAAATACGGTACTGGTGGGTCTTATCATTCACCAAAAACTGCAGTAGTTAACATAGATAGAAAAAATATTTTAGAAGTAGCATTACATGAAATAGTACATCTATTTGCAGAACCAACTGTACAAAAACAGAAAATGTCACATTGGGAAAAAGAAAAATTTGTTGAGTCAATAATGGCTGAAATTTGCACTACTAATAACAAAAAAATAAGGTGCTAGGTTTAAATCTTATTTTTTCCATCTTCGCAGTACTTAAATAAGATGCGAAGAAAAATAAAACAAACTATTTAACTATTATTTAAAAAATTATTTTTTAATAAATTTAATAAATATTCTACCTTGTTTTTCCTAAGAATATCACAAGTAGTTTTATTTCTTAAAGCCCGCGCATAGCACCCTCCCATACATAACTGGACATATGGGCAGGAAAAACATTTAGATTCTATTGTTGTCATTCCAATCTTAAAACAATCTGGCACAAAGCTAATTGGGTCTTTTTTAAATTCCAACATATTTGGATATGCCTCAAAAATATGTCTTAAGGAAGTATCATTCTCTGTACAACCCCCAATAAATCCATCTGACCTAATATATATTAAACAGTGCCCGTAACCACAACGATTTATTAAAAAATCTTCCAAAATATTTTCATCTTTTATCTTTAGATGTTTTGTTTTGCTTTTTACAACTCCAATTAAAGGAAACTCATTTTCAAAACTTAAAAGCTCGGTCTCCTTGCCTTTCGCATTTCCTTCTATTTGTAATTCTCCTAATGAAAAATAATCCACCCCAATACCATCCAAGATTTTAACAAAAGAAGCAATATTTTTATAGTTCAAATTTGTAATTAAAGACTTAACCCAAATAATATGTTTAGTTTCTTTTTTTATCTTTTTAATTGTTTCAATTGTTTTGTTGTAGTTTCCTTTTCCTCTGCTTTTATCATTATCTTGCTCAATACCATCCAAACTAATTAATATCCACAGTGGATTTTTTATTTTTTTCAGAATAGAAATTATTTTTTCAGTATTTGTGCCATTTGTGAAACATCTTACTTCTCTAATTTTTTTCTTGCTTAATAAAGTATCTAATTTTAAAAGAACGGCTTCTATTCCACCATACTCAAAAGGCTCTCCACCAAATAAGTTTATTTGTGAATTTTTTGGTAAATAATCAGAAATATATTCCCAATCTCTTGTTTGTAATTCAAAACTACGCGCCATTGACCTATTAAAACAATAACGGCAATTCAGATTACATTTATTTGTAAGCTCATAAAATATTCGATAATATCTTACTTTTTGGTCAAAATTTTTTGTTGTAATAAAATTTAACTTAATTAATTGCATAATATCATTCAAAACCAATACCGCTGGCTTCATAAAATGTTGTCTTTTTAATAAAATATTTAATGTGGCAATTAAATCATTACTTAATTCATAAACTTGACCGGTGTCCATTTTAAAAATATATTTATCAAAAAAAACGGTTTTATCTTGCATTCTAAATCTAGAATAGTCCACAGTCTTTAAGTAAATATTAAACAAAACTGCTTTTTGAGGATATTTTTTATCCAAGTTGTATTTTTCCCTAATTGTCGTATAGACTTTGGTTAGATTTTCGTTTATATTGTATAATAAATCTTGCAAATATAATAACAGGGAATAAAGTTCAACTATTTCTGCAGGGATACCATCCGTAATTTTCTTATTATGTTCTTTAAGGCCATTATAATCCAAATAAGCCTTACTTTTTACAGACTTAGTCAAATTATTCACTGTTTCATCGAAATTCAAATTATATTTTTTTATTTTGTCAATTAAATACTGTTGAAAATAACCATAATTTATAACTTCATTATAAAAAAAATATTGTTGGTGGAAGACGTAAGTCTCTGCATAATAAATTTTTGCATTTTTTTCTAAATCCAAAGCAAATTTTAAATTTCCTGGATCCTTTAGCTTTTTTGAATATTGTAATATCTGTTCAACATCTTTTTTTACTTTCTCGAATTGATTGTTTTTAAAATACACAAATTTGTCCTCTAACCAAGATTGCCATTGCGGAACAGGATTGGATGCAAATCCCACCCCCATTCTCTTATCTGAAATCAAAGATAAAATTTCCGTTATTTTTTTATTCATCTATAATCACTGTGCCATCCGTAACCATAACAATATTTAAATATTTGTCATCCACAAAATCTAGTATCCCTTTTACACCCACAATACAAGGGATATTAAATTCCCTTGAAATAATGGCTGAATGACTCAATATGCCCCCCCTTTCTGTAATTATGCCCTTAGATTTCAACATTATTGCTAAAAAATTCGGATTAGTAGAATCTGTTATTAAAATATCGTCCGCCTTAAATTTATCACTGTCTACTTCAAAAATAACACGTCCAAAGCCCACAATCTTTTTATCAAATTTGTTTGCAACAGTACCTTTAATTTCCACAAAAATCACCACACCTATTATCGCAGTTAATTTTATTTAAAAAAGCATATCCTGGACAACCAGTACAAAAAACATTATATTTGCAATTTATATTTTTACAATTTACTTTTCTATGGTCTTGTAATATAAAATCATCATTAATTAAAATATTTCCTATTTTCCCCACCTTTTTTAACATAATACACGGATAAACATCTCCATTCGGCATAAATTCTACTTTTAAAAATCCTGCTTTGCACCCACAATACAAAAAATCTAATTTATTTTGAGGCGGAGCAATATTAAAATATTTATAGCTAAATGGAGCATCAAAATAAACCTTTTTATTGGTTTTTGCAATAACTTTTTTCGAAATTTTATAAAACTCTGTTAAAGACAGATTCAGATTATAAGTCTTTGGAACTGTAACATATCTAAGAACCCAGGCACAACCAGTTAGAGTATTCAAATAGTTTGCAGTTTGAAAAATGTCCTTTGCATTTATTTTTAATATCGGCGTTGATAAACCATAAGCTATATTTTTATCTATATATTTATCAATAATTTCTTGCGCTAAATATTTTTTACTTCCGGAAACTTTTTCCCCTATATTTTTATCAGTACTGATAAAAGAAGCATTAAACTTCACATCATACTTTTTACAAAAAGTTACTATTGATTTATTAACATAAGACAAGTTTGTAGTGATATTTGCTTTTAAACCAATAGTAAATGCTTTTTTAACAATATATTTTGTTATATCAATATTTTGGGGGTGATATGGCTCTCCCCCCACTATATTTAACCCCAAAATTTTTTTATTAGCACAATATTCGATAATTTTATTAACAACTTTTTTAGACATTATTTTTTCGGAACAATTATTAAGATATTTATTATAACAAAAGTTACAATTATAATTACAAATAAATGATGGATATAAATCGATATAAATTGGGGCATTTAATGACCTATTGTTATTTAATCTGTTATCAAGAATATATTTTTGCCCAATACTATTTGGTTTAAGCAAAACCAAATTATTTTTTCCATCTACAGATAATAGCCCAATATTCTCAAGCCTGGCATCAAACATAAAGTTACCACTTAATTAGAACAATGGTCACTTCTTGCCAAAAAATTAAAAAAACTTGTGTCTATTGTAGTTTTTAAAATTACTTCTTTGGGATTTTTTTTCTTGGCACGCATCGTTTTTTCATTTTCCATATCTTCACC
>CAZMCX010000072.1:0-3964 GCA_964565125.1 uncultured archaeon | reverse complement strand
CCCGCCGGAACTAAAGTGAATAGTAGTATTTCTTCATAAGTAAAGCGTCTTTCTCTATGTTTGGGCTTTCGCAGACTATTGCACCTTTTACTTTATAATCTTTTAAAGCTTCCATTAGTTCTTTGTAATTAAAATCAGAATCTGCTAGATTTAAGTGGTTTCTCTCTCCCTTTGTGGAATAATTTATTCCAGAGAGGTGCATGTGGAGATTACTTAAAGCCTCTTTGCCAAGGCCTTTTTCTATTTTTTCTAAGAGGTCATCAAACTCTTGTTTAGTATTGAACTTGCCACCAGATCTTGCATGTATGTGTGAAAAGTCCACACAGGGTCGAACTTGGTCTATCTCTTGAGATAGAGAAATGATCTCGTCTAAACTTCCAAATTGTGTTTCTTTTCCGGTGGTTTCGGGCCTGATCCAAATTTTTAAATTTTTGCTTTTTACTTCATCCACTATTTTTTTTAAATTCTTTTTGATTATTTTATATGTCTCTTCTTTGTTCATTCCTTGGTAAAACCCGGCGTGAAATGTTAAAGAGTATGCTCCTGAAAAATATGCCTGTTCTGCGCTGTCAACTATTCGTCTTATACTTGCATCTATTTTATCTTGCTCAAAAGAATTAAGATTTATAAAAAATGGTCCGTGTGCAGTTAATATCAAATCTTTTTTTGATTCTTTAATTTGCTTAGCGAGATCTAAATTTTTTCTAAGACCGTGGACATATTCAAGTTCTAGGCCATCTAACTTCAATTTTCTTAAATCATCTAATGCAGAAAGAGTTGTTGCGGAGATATTTGGCCTGCCCGCTGTCAAAAAATTAAGTTTGTCCATTTTTTGCATATTATATGAAACGAAAATTAGTATTTAATATTATCCTTATACAATTCTTACATGTTCAGCTCAAAACAAGCATTAAGCGAAAAAAAGAAGGAACTCTACTCAAAAACAAAAGAAAAAATGGAATCAATAAAATATAAAGTGGAGTCTGAGTTCAATACTTCTAATATGCTTTTTGTTAGTGATCGATTGGTTAATGATTCTTATTATAAAGGCCCGATAACAAAGCCTTTGGGAATAGAGCAAGTTAAGAATTTAGATTATGACGGAATTATGGATTCTTTGATATCTAGTTGCTTATCTTTTGATACATCTTTAATAAACGAACGGAAAAAAGAAGAATTGCGGTACTTATCTTTGTCACAGGACCCAATGAAATTAGATTATTCTTTAGAAAACAAAAAGTTTGTTTTTGAACATAATGCAGAAATGAAACCAATAGGGATTTCAGGAACAATAAAAGAAATCGTAATTGAAGATAATATAAAAATTCCTGGACCTGTTGATAAGTTGATAAATGACGAAGTCAGAGCTAATTATGCTTTGAATCAGCTTAGTAAAAAAGGCTTTGAAGTAGAATATTTATCAAATGTACTGTCTTCTGGATTTTTGGGAATTGATAAAAAATTGGTGCCTACACGGTGGGGAATCACTGCTACTGATGATACTATTGGAAAGGAGAACATAAAAGAAATTAGAGAATTTCCTGAATTAGGCGAAATTCAAATGTTTACTAACGAATTTTTACATAATGTATTTTTTATAATTCTTCTTCCCGGAAAGTGGGAATATGAGCAGTTTGAACTCTGGGAATCAGAAGCGGGTTTTGATTTCAATCAGGAATATGAACCTTTTTTTGGTAGAACAAATTATGCAAAAGACCAGGGCGGCGGCTATTATGCTGCAAGAATTGCTGTAACTGAATATCTGAAGAGTGTAAAAAAACAGGCAAGAGTCCTTGTAATAAGGTACATAAAGAAAGAATACTTCTTTCCAGTGGGGGTTTGGCAGGTAAGGGAGAATGTCAGAAACTCCTTTAAAAATAGTTTGAAAGTAGGAAATATTAGTGAAGCAAAGCAGGAAATAACTAAGAGTTTGCAAGTTGATATTTCGGATGTTTATAAGTGTTCACATTTATTGATACAGAGAAGAATTGGTGACACACTCTCGAGCCTAAAGGCGTGAGTGTGTATATGTCAAATGATGAATATCTATTGCCTTTACCCACGCCTGAAAGCGTGGGCTTCGGGCAAGAGAGTGTGATTTTGTATGAAAGATAGTTGTTTATGTGGCAAGAAAGGAGTTTACAAAGTAGAACATGGATTCCTCTGTAAAGTTTGCTATCTGCGGCACATAGAAGAAAAATTTTTAAGGTTCATAACGAAAAATAGACTTATTTATCAAGATAAAAAGTATGCATTTGTTTATGATCCAAATATGGATAAAATTAAATTATTTCTTTTAGAAAAACTATTTACAAAATTTGGTATTAGGAAATTTAACATTTTCTCAACAAAATTTACTGGCGATTATAAAAACTATTTGGAACAGTTAGCAAAAGAGCTTAAGGGTTATTCTATAATACTCCCAAACACAGTTGACTTTGAATGTGTTCTTGCCCTAAAAAATTTGGTGGAAGAAAAAGAATTTGGGAATTATTTTTTTCCAAAGATGGTTCTAGATAAAGTAGAATTTGTAAAACCTTTCCAAGTTTTTAAAGATGAGGATTTAAAACAATACTCTGAGATAAAAAATGTTATGTTCAAAAAAACAAAAGTACCCAAAGATTACAAAGGCTATGAAAAAGCACTCAATTATTTGGATTCAAAATATTTTATTAAAAGATCTTTTTTGGCCAGTGTGCAAAATCTATCTTCACTTAAATAGCAGAAATAGCTTTTTATATTGGGTGTAGTTATATTTATATTATAAAAGGTGTGGATTATGTCTTTTGATTCTGAAAACTTAACCAATGTTGCGCAAGATAGAATATCATATAGGGATTTTACTGAACTCCCTTTTCTTCGAACCCAGCTAATAAATACCCAATTACAATTGCAGACTATGCAAAGAGACAATGAGCGTATGAAAAAAGAACTTGAGAGCTATAATGTTTCTCCAGGAATTGTTTGTGTTGTACAAGAACTTATAGGTGGAAAAGCAATAGTAAGAAATTATAATGGAATTGTGTTTGCAATAAATGTTCCTGAGCAGTATAAAGATAAATTCGAAGTTGGAACCAGGGTATCTTTGGCTCAGCATAATTTGGCAGTTTTAGATGTATTTTCAAAGGATATGGATTACAGAGTTAATATGTTTGAACTTGAAGATAAACCCAATATAACTTATGATAGTATTGGAGGGCTAGAAAAGATAATTACTGAATTAGAAGAAATGATTACTCTGCCTTTGACCAAGCCTGAGCTTTTTACTAAATTTGGTATTGATTCTCCCAAGGGAATTTTGTTATATGGACCCCCCGGAACAGGTAAAACATTGATTGCTAAAGCAGTTGCAAACCACGCAAAAGCAAAGTTCATAAGTTTAAGCGGATCTGATTTGGTTCAGAAATATATTGGGGAGGGCGCAAGGCTTGTAAGGGATTTATTTGTTTTTGCAAGAGAGAATGCTCCCGCAATAATTTTTATTGATGAAATAGATGCTGTGGCATCTTATAGAAGTGATTCAACTACTGGTGGAGACCGAGAGGTTTATAGAACTATGATGCAACTTTTAGTTGAACTGGATGGGTTTAATTCAAATGAACAGGTAAAAGTTTTGGCAGCAACAAATAGAATTGATATAATAGATAAGGCTCTTTTGAGGCCGGGAAGATTAGATAGAATTCTTCATATAGATATGCCAAATGAATCAGGAAGAAAGAAGATCTTTGAAATACATACTAAAAAAATCCCAATTGATTTTGGTGTTTCTATTAAGGAACTTGCAAAAGAAACAGAGGGGGCATCAGGTGCAGATATTGCTTCAATTTGTAGAGAAGCAGCCATGTTTGCAATGAGAGAAAAAAATAAAAAAGTTAGTAAAGAAAACTTTAAGGATGCAATAAGCAAAGCAATGAAGCCAGCAAAAGAACCGGAAGAAGGCGGGTTGAAAACACATTATATGTAA
>CAZMCX010000071.1:0-4009 GCA_964565125.1 uncultured archaeon | reverse complement strand
TTTTCAAAGAAGACCCCCCTTGCGAGGAGCTTGATTTATAGTAAGGAGTAATTGTGAATTTTACTGTTGTGCCTTCATTGCCTAAATCATAGCCTTCGTCTTTAACAAAAGTAATTTCATAAACATACTTATCTTGAAGCATCTTCTTGGGAGAAATTAATTCTACACTTTCAGCCAGAATATTTTCAAATAAAGAATATGTTTCTTTAGGAGGTACATTTTTATATCCATCAAGGTTTAATTTAAATCCCCAAGAAATGTTCCCCGGAGCCCCAACAAGCTCTGCTTTCAAATCTACTTTTTCAAATTGATATTCGTCACTTCCGGTATTACAATAATTTTCAATTACCAAATAGGAAACTGGATCTTTCCCACTTAAAAAAACTACACTTGCCTCCTCGCTTCCAGTAAGCCCAACATCAGGCGTCAAATTTACTGTAAAACAATGTTCTGAATCAGTCGGGGTATTATCAAATTTAATAGCAATATCAAACTTTGCATCAAACAAAAATGCTTTATTGTTGTCTTTTTGTGCAACAGGCACCAAATACAATATTGCCTTAACATCTTTTAGTTCAATCGCAGATGGTAGAGCCCCAAGCTGCGAGTCATAATAAGATAAAACAAAATCAAATTTTTCCGCATTATCTTGTAGAATTGGTTTACTAGCAAACCGATTTTGCATTTTGTTTACATCAAATAAAATTTGTAAAGAATCAGGACCAGAGAAATCAACTTTTACTATTTTAAACTCTTGATCTGTTTTATTTATTATTCCCAAAGATGCAGCCACAGGATTCTTATCTTGTGGATATATCACTTCTACATTATTATCTTGTGGGTTATACCCAAATAGGATATTTGTATTTACCAAAGTATATGAAACTGGTGAATATCCCTCTTTTTCAGCAGTTATTTTTATTTCTTCTTTTTCAAGATGTGGGCTAGTATCAATATTCGCTTTTCCATCTTTATCTGTTGTAAATTCTTTTTCTAAAGCCCAATTAGAGCCATCATAGACATATGTTTTTATTATTGCACCCTGAATTTCCGTATCCCCAGATTTTGCAGTAACATCAAAACTATTTTTTATTCCCGGAATCAATATTTTATTTTCTGGAAGCCCTTCAAGACTTAATGGTTCGCCTTGTAATGCCTTAATATCAACATAAGTAATATAAGGATCCCCTGCGGAAGTATCAAATAAGAAATACAGTCTAGAGTTAACATTCACATCTACTTGACTAATTATTGACTTAAAAATCAAGGCAGTATTAGTATTATATGATGAAATTGGGGCTTCTTTAACAAATACTGGCACAGATCCTTTACCTAATGTTATTTCTTTTTTTGAAGTTATTTTATCATGAGTTAAAGACATATTATTTAAATCTATAAAAAAATCTTTAAGGTCTGCAAAATCAACTTTATTGTTAATTTTTGCGTTATAAACACTAAAACTATTAGATTCCAGATTGGGTTCTTTGTCTCCTTTTGTCAATATTACCAAGGTATCTATTTTCTTTCCCGGACTTAATGAAAATTCGCTTCCGCCACCGCCGCCATTTTGACTACTAGTAGAAATTCCGCCCACAAATGTATTAATACAAACTACTTTTCCTTTACAAAGTCCATCTATACCCAAAAACTTTATTATTTCATAGGCGTCTGTTAAAAAGTCCTTAGGCCCAGGCAAATATATCTTTGATTCCGTTTCTGCTTTTGCTTCTAAAGCATAATAAAAATATAATTTGTCTTCCGATTTGGGAATATCTGTTGCTTTTAAACTAACTATTATTCTTGCAACATAAGAATTACCACTGAATTCTGTTGAAAAATATTTTGCTTCAAAAGAGAAATCATCTTTTTGTTGTGCAATGGGCGGATTAATTTTGAGTTCGCTATACATATGAGTTGAGCCTGCAGAATCAACCTGTTTTAAAACCAAATCACTTTCAGAAAGAGATTTTGCTTTGTCTCCAGCAATACCAAATAATTTTACAGATGAATACTCATTACCTTTCTCACTAAATTGCGGAACAATTAAATCAAATACATAATAGAATTCTGTTTTTTGAAGAATTATTCCAGAAGGGGATTTCAAATTTGGGTCTTCATAAGCACCAATATACTTCAACTCAGGACCCCCCTGCAAATGTTTTGCAGTAGAATATAATACAACTTTTTGCTCAAAAACATCTTTATTCTTCAAAACTATTTCTGGGCTAAAGTAATCCAAATATCCCTCTTTTGTTATTTGTAAATAAATTTCGTGGTACGCTTCAACTTGGACTTCTTGGTATTCTTCCTCTCCAATGTACATTGGACCCAACAGATTTGAATCTTGGAAAATATCTATTTTTACATCCCCTAATTTCTTTCCATCTTCGCCAACAACAGAAACTTTTATTTTCGCTTCCCCAACCGTAACAGAAATCTTTGCTTCAACTACAGGCAATTCTGTTGCGCCCAGAGTGTCCAATAATTGTAAGTTTGTTGTGCCTGTAAAATAATAATTATATGCTTGTACAGTATAAACCCCAGATGGCAAAATGAAATTTGCAGAACCATTTATATCGGTTTTAATTTTATCTTTTGAAATTTCTACCTTAAACCCTTTTTCATTCTCTACTTTTATTTTCATACCCGGCAATGCTTCTTCTGTGTCATCATCCAGTTTCTTAACAACTGTCAAATTCACTTGTGTATTCTCATAATAAAGTAACTCTTTCAAAATAATTTCAACAGTTTTGTCTCCGCTTTGTAAATCATATTCTCTTTCTTCAGTGGCAATAGAGTAATTTTCGTCATACCCTGTTTCTGGAACTACATTAAAAAGGTATTTTCCTTTTTCGTAAACGCCGACTTTGTATTCTTGGCCCGTGTTTATATCCACAGTTCCAATATAATTCTCATTTACATCTTTTACATACAAGGTAGCCGATGCAAAACCATTTTTATCTTCGGTTTTAACTGTTACTTTAAAGTACCCCAAAGGCGGTACTTCCATTGTAATATCAACTATCACTGGTGGACCGGAAATAACCTCAAGGTCTTTACTATAAGTTACCAAAGTCCCAGAAGGATCTGATACTGTTAGCTTGTATTTTCCAACGGAAATTTCGTTAAAAGTATAACTCCCAAAAGCATTAGTTTTTCCTTGATCAACAATATCTTGGATTGACTCTATATTTGTTATTTTTATTTCAAATCCTTCCAATGATACTCCAAATGAGTCTTTTACATAAACAACAACTTTATTTTTCGGAATAGTCAATATTGGGGTTGTTGGGGTTGTTGTTCCTTTTTTGTCCATAAACACTTTACATAACGCAGTATCACAAGTTTTTTTAGATTGCAAATAACCTTCTGCGCTTGCCAGCAAATCCAAATAACTACACTGTGGTGGCAATTCAATTTTTGTAGATCCAGTTACAACATAATCTTTTTCAAAACCATCACAGCTTGCTTTCAAATTTACCTTGCCTGGCACCAAATTGCTAGACTTTCCATCAAACAAATAAACAGAAATTTCTTTTGTTGCACCAGATTCTAAAGCCGCAATTTCCAATTTAGGAAGATTCACTTTTATTATATCGCTATCCAGGTCATAGGTTTTGGAAAAAGTATACGGGCTAGTTATCTTTACTGTTGCAAAATCTCCTTTTAATTCTGCATTAACTACACCATTCTTAACTAATAAGTTTTTATTAAATCCGTCAGCAGAGATATTCACATAGAATTCTCCGCTTACAAGAACATTATCTTGATAGAATTCAAATGTTGTGCCTGATGTTGAAAACGCAGTAATTGCAAAGAAAATTATTAAAACAATAATTGCCAAAAAAATAAAGAAAAAGAACAGCATCGAAGGCATTACCTTATCAATTTGGTCAGTAAGCTTGTGGATAGGTATTACTTGATTTATTTTATCCAATAAAGCATAATATTTATCTTCAATTTTCGTATATAACTCTCTAAAACCCATAAAATCACACCTTATATTTTA
>CAZMCX010000070.1:0-4226 GCA_964565125.1 uncultured archaeon | reverse complement strand
CCTATATTTATATATCTTTTTTCCTTTTATATAACAGAAATTTAACATAGGTGTATTTTATGGGCAAGTTGCTGATTTCAGGGGAAATCCCAACAGGCCCCCCAAATTAGAGGAATATTATGGGCTTATTTGATCTCTTTGATGATATGGACGGAACAAACAACAAGGAAGAAGGTAAAACAGTTGTTTACTCCAATGGCGACAAGAAAGAAGATCCTGTGGCTAGCGAGCCTGTGCAAGGGCAAGTACAAGAAGACCCTGCTGAGGAGAAAGTTGTGAAGCCAAAGAGAACAAGGGCAAAGAAAGTAAAAGTAGAAGAACAAAAAGAAGAAACAATTAACCAAATAGAAGAATCAAGTGAAATAGAGAACGAAGAGATAGATGTTATAGAAAATAATTCTACTTTTTTGAGTACCCCTGGAAATATACCATTATCTTTTTTAGAAAATCCTTTAACTGGCCACGCAATGGTTGGAAGAAAGAAATCCGTATTTGAAAAATATGGGGAAGAAGCAGCACTATATTTAGGGAAAGTTTATGAAACTGGGGAAGAAGCAAAAGAAATATATTTTGATTCTTTGGATCCACAAGTAATGTTTGTATGTGGCTCGAGAGGATCCGGGAAGTCCTACGTCCTGGGGGTAATAGCAGAAGAGCTGGCAATGAAGAACCAGAATGTTGGAATGGTTGTTATTGATCCAGTTGGGGTATTCTGGAGTATGAAATACCCAAATAAGCAGGATAGCGAAATTAAACAGCTAAGAGACTGGGGTTTAGAGCCAAAAGGATTGGATAATGTGTTTGTATTTATCCCGGAAGGAGCAAAATCAAAAACTCCAAAAGAAACATATGATGCTATTTTTACAATTCAACCATCTTTCCTAACTACAGAAGATTGGGCTTTAACATTTGGATTAGATAGATTTAGTCCTTTGGGGTTATTACTAGAAAAATCTCTGACAAAAATTAAAGACGGATATAGAACAATGGCTAGCTTAATAGTAAAAGGAAAAGGAAGCAATTATGATATTGAAGATATAATAAACTGCTTAAGAGATGATGCAGAAATAAATTCAAAAGATAAAGGTTATAAAAGAGATTCTTTGAGAGCTTTGGTTTCAAGATTTGAAGCTGCAAAATCGTGGGGTATATTTGCAAAAAATGGTACTCCATTAATGGAGATTTCTGTTCCAGGACAGTTGACAATTATTGATGTTAGTTTTTTAGATGAAACTGTTTCTGCTTTATTAGTTGGTGTTCTTGCAAGAAGAATTTTGGCTGCAAGAAAAATTACAACCAGAAACCAAGCAGTTAAAAAATTTAGTAAAGAAGAAAATAATAAAGTTGATAATTTGGAAATGGATGTCCCTCCAACTTGGTTGTTTATTGATGAAGCACACACTTTAATACCATCTGGAACCCTTGAAACACCGGCATCAAAAGCCCTTATAGAGTATGTAAAACAAGGACGAAGGCCGGGATGTTCTTTGATATTTGCAACTCAGCAACCATCAGCAATTGATACAAGAGTTTTGTCACAAGTTGGAACTTTGATATCCTATAAATTAGTATTTGATGATGATATTAAAGCGGTTTATAGAAGAATTCCAACAATTGTGCCTGCAGAATTCAGAAAGCCAAGTTTCATAAAGAGGCTAGAGGTTGGTGTTCCATTAGTTGCGGATAGAGTTGAAACAACTTCAAGAGCCTTTGTATTGAAAGTAAGACCAAGAATGTCACAACACGAAGGTAGGGAAACCCAGACTGCAGAAGTTAAATATCATTACAAAGAATCAGAATTATTGGACATAATGGGCGAAATTGGTTTAAGCAAATTAGATAGGTACGGTTCTTTAGATCTGCATTCTGTTAAAACTCTTTTGAAAATTTTAAATATGAAATACAAATCAGAAATTTCTTTTGATAAATTTTTGGCAAAGTTAGTTGACAAGGGCGCACAATTAGAAGACGAATATATTTACATAGAAAAAGATGAAGAACAAGAAGAATATAGGGAAAAAGTAAAGTATCCAGTGATGGAAGAAAAATATGACAAAGAACAGGTAGATGGAATTGCAAAAAGAAGTTTATCTTGGAATAATTATGTTGTTAGCACAGTTTACAGGCCAATATTAAAAGTAGATTATAAAATCTACAGCGACGATGGCGGATTTATTACAAATCAGTGTTATGTGGATCCAGTAAAAATAGAATTTTTGCATGACATGGATAATGCCTTTGTATATTCAAAAGGATTAAATGAAATTAAAGCATTTGATGCAGATGATTTGAGATTATTGTTGAAGCTTCCACAGAACAAGGGGTTTGATTTAGAATACCTGAGTGAGCTAAGTAATTTTGGAGAAATTAAATTGAAAAATATGATGGATCGGTTCATTGGCGCAGGATTAGTAAGGAAAGAAAAAAGAGGTAGAAGAAATGTTTATTTTGTAATAAAATCAATGGACGTTCCACAGAATCCAAAAACAAAAATTTTGTCTTCTTTATCAGACATACATTTGATGGAACACGAAGTTGAACAAGAACATATTCTGGATCCAAGAATAAGTATGGAAAGTTTGAGGTCTTTAATCGGAACAATTTGGAAAAATATAAAGATTGAGAATATTGATACTTTGTTAAGAAAGGAATATATGTTTAAAGATGAAGCATCGAGCCAAGTTGCTTTGTTTGACAGTTATTATGGGCACAAGGTGGAGTGAATTGAAAGGTGTTGCTATGTTTGAGAGTGTTTTGAGTAAGTTGAAAAAAAAGACTGCAAAAAATATTGCTGTTTTTATTGATGGCCCCAACATGCTAAGAAAAGAATTTAGTTTGGATTTGGGAAAAATAAAAGGGCTAATAAATAAAATGGGGACAATGAAAATTGGGAAAGTTTATTTGAATCAATTTGCACCAGGAAAATTAGTTGAAGCAGTGATAAATCAAGGTTTTGAAGTTTCTGTTTGTGTTTCTGATATTGATGTTATAATGGCAGTTGAAGCTACTGAAACAGTTTTTAATCAACATATTGATATGATCTGTTTAGTAACAAGAGATTCAGATTTCTTGCCAGTAATTGTTAAAGCAAAACAACACGGAAAAGATGTTGCTGTGATTTTGGTTGATGAATCTTCTGGAGCGGCTTTGAAAAATTCAGCAGATTATGTTATTATATTAGATAAAGAAAGAAGATAAAGGTGTGACTTATGAATATTCCTACTGGCGAAAGAGTTGCAGAAAATATTTCTACTGCAAAAGTAGATGTCAGAAAAGTAATAAGTGATTTAGAAAATAAAAAATTCAGTGGGTACATTTCTGTAACTAATAACAACGGCTTTGGATTTGAAGATGGTGCCCTGTTTTTTAAATTGGGGAATGTTATTGGCTCTGTTCACACCTTTTTATTTTATGACAAATCTGTGTATGGAGATGAAAGTGCAGCTTTGTTTTTTAACTCGTTTGCATCAAAATCGGGATGTTTTGATGTATTTAGGTTAACTTCAGAGCAGATGGAGTTGATAGTAACCTTTAATGATAAGATTTTGTTTAAATCGCAGAATAATCAGAAATTGTTCGATAATTACGTAAAGGAATATAAAGCTTCTTTAGTAGAGAAATATATAGATAGGTCTTCGAGTAGTAAGGACAAATACGGCCTGCTAAAAGAGATTGGATTGGGGAATATAGGGATATAGATGGGTCTATTTTCAAAGTTAGCATTTAAACTGCTGGGAATCGATGACACAGAATTGCCTGCAGAACAAATTAACTACATCAAAGATATTTCTAAAGAATACTCTGTTCCAGAAATCTTAAAAAACACTTTTGGAGAATTTGTGGATAGTCTTCTACATAAGCATTTAATAGAAGGTGTTGTTGTTTTTAAAGAAAATTCATTGATTTATTCTTCATCTCCAGACATTTTGGAGTTAGCAAACAAACTTTATGAAATGTTTTCAAGTTTTAAGAAAGAAAATAAAGTTCTTTATTTTAATGTTGGAAGTTGGGTAAGCATGTTTGAAAAAGATGAATTTGTGTACATGATAAAAAGTGACACAAGGTTGTGCGAATTTGAATTAAATGCTGTGGCTAAAGATATTGCAGTGCATGGAAAGAATATTTTTCTTGAAGAATATAGGAAAATAATGTCTTTTGTAAAAGTTTGAGGGATATTTATGAGCAAGTTTGTAATTTCCTTCAAGTGTTCGGAAATTAAAACAGGG
>CAZMCX010000069.1:0-4272 GCA_964565125.1 uncultured archaeon | reverse complement strand
AAAAATGGCATTAAATTGGTTATTAAATAGAGTTTATAAATTACAGTGATAAATTATGAATATAAGATATATTAATCTAAACGAAATAGACAAATTATGGGCTTTTGAAAAAGAAAATAGAATTGAAGATCTAAAACGTGAAGGGGGGTCATTAAAAGAATTATTATTGTGGGAGATTACAAATAATTTTAAAAAGCCATGGGCTGATAAGATAAAATCGGATTTTATAGATAAAAAAATATTTATTTTGATTATTGAAGACAATAAAAAAATTATTGGTTATTCTATTTTTAGGATAAATTCATATATTTTATATCATGTCCCTAATATCGGGTTTATTGATGAACTATTTATCTCAAAAAATAAAAGAAAAAAGGGTTTTGGAAAAAAATTGCTCGAAAAAACATTATTTGAATTAAAAACCGCAGGAGTTAGAAAAATAATAATTTCTGTATTTGTAAGTAATGTGCCCGCAAATAAATTGTATTCTGAATATAAGTTTACAGATTTCAAAATTGATAAAGTGTTGAATCTTTAATAAATGGGTTGATTATATCGGCTATCCAAAAGTAAAGTTTGAAATAGTTCCAATAGATAAAGAAATCTGGGCTTTTAATCACTTTTTAAAGCATCGCATTTCGTTTTTTAAATTTAGATTTCTTGATAGTTATCCAATACTTGCAGACAAAAATCTTGATTTAAATGCGTGGTTAAGGAGTGAATGGAAAAATAAACTAAAAAAAACAAAGTTTACTGTCGCCCACTATCAGAAAGAATGGGACAAAATACAAAAGAAGTTTATGGTAACCTTATCTAAAGTTGTAAACACCTCTTGGTTTAAAAAGCCCGAAAAGATTGAAGCATATCTATCTCTCTGTAAAGTGTTTCCAAGAAACATAGAAAAAATGACTTTTTATGTTCCTTATAACGGGCTTACAAACAGGGTTTTTGGAATTGCTTCTCATGAAATAACGCACATGCTATACTTTAAGAAATTTGGGGAGTTATTCCCTGGTGTTTCAACTAAAAACTATGGCGGACCACACGTTGAATGGATTTTATCTGAAATCCTTGCGCCCATAATTTTAAATGACAAAAAACTTAGCAAGATTATTCCTGGACCACACTATGGTTATGATGTATTTTACAAAAACAGAATTGGTAAAAGAACCATAATGCATTATTTTGCAGATAATTATAATGATTATATTTACAAAAAAGGAAAAACTTTTGATGACTATTTAAAATGGGCTTACAAATTTGCTAAGAAACATGAGAAAGAATTGGATGTTGTGAGATAACTTTTGTGTTATATATCAAATAGTTCCTCTAAAAATAGTTTTATAAATTTGTTGGAATATATATTTATTATGAAGAAATTCGTTTTCAAAATAAAAAAAATAAAAAAAAGTACGCCATCAGAGTATACTTGTCAAAGACCCGGTGCTTGTGGGACACCATAAGCAAGTTATATAAAAAGGCAGCACAGTTTTTAATTTAATCTATTTAATTTATCTTTTATGTATTATTTATTTTTTTCTGATGATTTGAATATAAATTATCATTATTTACACATTTTTGAGCACTCAGTATTAGATTTTTTTAAAAAACAAGCATTTATTGGCTGTGGTGGATATACTTCATATAATATAATTTCTTGTAAAGTTAATTCAATATTAAAAAAGAACCATAACTTTAAAAAAATAATAGAATCAGATTTTTTTAAATTTATGAGTTATGACTATTTTTTAAAACAATTAAAACAAATAGAGTTAGAATATTCTTTATATAACCCACAAAAAATACCACCCATAACCTTTGAAAAGTTTAAAACTCTTAAGAAAAAACTCAAAAAAATAAATTATTTTGTATTTAACGATACAAAGCTAATTTTATCTAAAGGGCACTATAAACCAAAAATTGATTTTATTGGCGCAAAGAGTTGGCAAAATGACAAAAACAAATTTATTTTATTTGATAAAATAAATAACAAATATGCCCAATTACAGAATTTTGTAAATTTTGATCAAATTTTTAATGACTTGATAAAAAAAGATAATAGTAATTGTAAAATTGCAGTAAATTTTGAGATTTTTTCTTCAACAATGGCTTTAACTATATATAATACTGGACAACAAAAACTATCCCTAAAACATATTGATAATTATCTTTCAAAATTTAACCTTTTTTTTAGTAAAACAGATTTGAACAAATTAAGGTTAAATTCCCAAACAACGTATAATTATTTTGTTTGGGATAGACCAATTATGAAAAATTTAGAAAGAAATATATTATTTTTAATTGGACAAAAACAGATTAATTTTAATGAATTAGAACCAACCCAAATAATTTCCGAACTAAAAAAGATGTCAACCACTTTTGAATCTAGAAAAAGGATGGTGATGTTTTGAGGCCTAGCGTTCTAGAAAATAGGCGGGTGACAGTTATAAATGACGAAGAAAAAGGTAATATTTATCTATGTGTTATAACTGACAAATTAGATTTAAAGCCAGGTCCCCAATTTTATTTTAATCAAAAATCATTTTCCGCAAAAAATGCAGAATTAACTATCACTTCTTTCATATTTTTGCCTGAATTATTTGACTATGTATTAAAACAATTGAAAACAGTGAAGATTTTTTCTTTGGGGTTATGTGGCAACACACAAAAAATAAATCTGGGTGAATTAAACTCTCTAAAGTTTAGTAATTCAAATTTTGAAGTTTGTGATAATAATTTTGAGGTAGAAAAAACAAAAGAAGTTTATAGCTATAAATTTAGATTAAATACAGACCTAAACAAATTGTTATCAATTTTTGCAATAAAATTCGATAATTTGGACATTGAAGAAAATTATTATATTCAAAGAGTAATTAAGCCAGATAAAATGATTATATTTAATATAGTGGGATATAATCCAGTTACAATTGCAAAACTTAATAATT
This sequence comes from uncultured archaeon, assembly GCA_964565125.1. GTDB lineage: Archaea > Iainarchaeota > Iainarchaeia > Iainarchaeales > 0-14-0-20-30-16 > JAQTTP01. The sequence goes on along the minus strand of CAZMCX010000069.1, from coordinate 1,327 downwards.
ACCTTTTGGATTTAAAACCAGATAAAAATAGTTTAAAGAGGGGTAAATGTTTATATGACAATGTTTCTATTGAAGATCAGCTAGAACTTTTTGTGTCACAATCGCTGTTTTTGGAACCAATAACAAAGAATTTTAAAACAAAAGATATTAAAAATACATATTTAATGATAAAAAATATTCTAAAAAAACAAATTTTAAAGGATGTTTATTCAATTTCGCAAAATATGAAGATAAGGTATGCTGTAAAAGGAAAAATTGTTGTAATCCCTAAAAATCCAGATAAACAAACAAAAATTATCAACAAAGATACCTTAAAACTTATATCTTTATTTAATGGGCAAAAAACAAATGAACAAATCTTTTGTGAATTAAAAAAGAAATATTCCTTTTCTGAAATTGATTTTGTAAGAAATATAACAAAACTTGTAGAGGCAGAAATACTTACAAACGAAAAAACAAATTGTCGCTTTGAGGATGTTATGATATCTAATATAATGAAATATCCTTTACATCTAGTTTCATTTGAAACTACAAAAAGATGTAATTTGCGGTGTGTGCATTGTTATAATAACTCTGCCCCAGATAATATATCCCCTGAATTTACTATAAAAAATTATGCATCATTTTTAAATAAAATAAAACAATTGGGGGTTTATGAACTTATTTTTACTGGCGGTGAACCACTTTTCAAGAAAAATATAAAAAAACTATTTAAAATTGCATATGAAAATGGATTATGGTATTCCATATTTACAAATGGCACACTAATAACGGCCGATCTAATTAGGTTCTTTTTAAAATATCCGCCTCGTCAAATCATATTTAGTTTGGATTCCGTGATCGAAAACGAATTTAAACAGATACGGGGTATTTCTCCTCAAAAAATTATGCAAGCCATTGAACAACTTAAAGAACTGGGGTTTAATATTAGAATTAATGTGGGAATATTTGGCGGGATTAATGATAAAAAGACGTCTTTAAAAAAACTGTTTGAATTTTTACACAATCTAGATATAACCGATATTGTAATAGATTCCTTTGAACCAATAGGTAGAGGAAAAATAAATGTACTATATCAAATTTCAAATATTAACTCCACAATTAAAAAAATAGATTGTGCATACTTTGAAACTTTTGGAAAGAATTATTTTGACAAAAATTACTTAAAAAAGATAAATACTTATTGTGGTGTTGCACTGGACCGTTTGTTTGTATCTGCTAACGGAAAAATAACAATATGTACTTTGCTTAATGATGATGCTAACACAATTGGGAATATTCGCCAGCCCATGGTGGAGTTAAAGGAACTGTGGGAAAATAATGGCTT
>CAZMCX010000068.1:0-4335 GCA_964565125.1 uncultured archaeon | reverse complement strand
GGGATTAGGTTGCACAAGGCAACCTTATGGACTTGCAGGGACTCGAACCCCGATAGGCGGGTCCGAAGCCCGCCAGGTTATCCAATTACCTCACAAGTCCACTTTTTGTGATATATTATATAAATCTTTAGATACAAACACTTATATACCAAATTCTTAAAAAAAGGTGATTTAATGGCGATATGTAACACATGTAATAAGAAAACTGATGATTATGTGAAATTTAAATGTCCTTCATGCGGAGAACAAATCTATAGATGCAATCACTGCAGAACATTGGGCAATACTTTCAAATGCAAGAAATGTGGCATGGAATTGCCATAGACATTTACGATTTATTTGTTGAGGGGATACTAATGGGCGAAGTTTTACTTGTTTATAAGATAAGTGTAGAGAATCAAGATAAGCTGGATTCTGTGCACGAAAGGCTAAAAAATATTGAGAATGCAAAATATGATAAAAGCAGGATCGAAGACTTGGTATTTGGAATAAAAATAATAAAAATCAGCTTTATAATCCCAGACAAGGTGGATGGGGCTATGCCTAGACTTGAGGATGAAATAAACTCTATTCCAGATATCACAAATATTGAAAACGAAGGTATGACCTTACTATAAGGCCAATTTTTTGGTAAAAGTATAAGGTTTTATACCCTTCCATCTTATTTTTTTATATGAATAAAATCCATGTTCTTGATAGCAGCACAATAAACAAAATTGCGGCCGGAGAAGTAATAGAAAGGCCGGCTTCAATAGTAAAAGAACTTGTAGAAAACAGCATAGATGCTAATTCTGATGAAATCGTTGTTAAACTAAAAGACGGCGGGAAAAAAGAAATCGTAGTTATAGACAACGGAACCGGTATTGAAAAAGAGGATCTAGAATTAACAATTTTAAGGCACGCAACCTCCAAAATTACAAAAATTGAGGATATCTACTCCATTTTATCTTATGGGTTCAGAGGAGAAGCATTATCTACGATTGCAGATGTTTCAAAAATGGAAATTTCTAGCGCAATCGAGGGTTATGATCATTCAAACGTAATTGAAGTAGAAAATGGCCAAATTAACAGAAAAACTATTGCTGCTTTTAGAAATGGAACAACTATTACAATACAAAACCTATTTTATAATATACCAGCAAGACAGAAATTTTTAAAGACCACAAACTATGAACTAAAAAAGATAATTGATTGGATAAAAAGCATTGCTGTTTCAAATCCAAAAATCAGTTTTAAAATTGTTGTTGATAACAAAGAAATTTATACATTTCAGAAAAAAAGCAGTTATGAAGAACGAATTAATGAAATTCATTTTGACATTACAAAAAATTTGACTCAAGGAACATACAAAGATCCACTGGTTTCAGCAATTATTTTTGTTACTAAACCACATAAAGTAAACGAGAGCAAGGGTATTACTCAAATTTATATAAACAACAGGCCAATAAAAAACTTTACTGTATTATCTGCAATAAAAAAAGCATTTGAAGCAAAAATCCCTAAGGTTTATAGACCAGACGCATTTATATTTTTAGAAATAAATCCAAAAATTATTGATATAAATGTACACCCACAAAAATTAGAAGTAAGGGTTAAAGAAGATAGTTTGTTATTTTTGCCAACATATTATGCAGTAAAAAACGCATTAGAGCAGATCAAAGAAACTGAGATCGATAAAACAAGGCCAACCCAACTTATTTCAACAATAACTGCAAAACTTATTGCAGAATCCGAAACAAAAACAGAAAGGGGGGGTATGGATGACTTTTTTGTAAAAGCAGAAAAAACTATCCAAAAAAGTTTGGATATTTTGCCAGAAGAAATGCGATACAGCGCCACCCCAAAAATAAAAAATTTCAAAATCATCGGACAAATTTTTAATACTTATATCCTTGTCGAAAAAAATAATTCTTTTTACATTGTTGACCAACATGTTGCGGAAGAAAGATATAATTTCGAACAAATACAGATTCAGTATCAAGAACATAATGGGCTACTAAAACAAGAATTATTGGTTCCGTTTGGATTTCTTTTGCCTGTTGAAGACAGAGGAGTTTTACTGGAAAACAAAGAAGAGTTAGGAAAACTTGGGTTTGAAATTGACGAACTTAAAGACGAATTATTAGTTAGAACTATCCCACTGAAAATAAGAAATAACATAACCAAAGAAGAAACTAAGGAACTATTAAAAGATGTTATTAGAGGCATTAAAGCAGACATTGCTGATAAACAAGCAGGATTGTTTGCCACAATAGCATGTAAGATGTCTGTTAAAGCAGGAACCCCCCTTAATGAGCTCCAAATGGAAAAGATAATTGAGAACCTATTTGATTGTGAAAACCCTTTTACCTGCCCACACGGAAGGCCTATTTTTATAGAACTGAGCAAAGACAGAATTGAGAAAGAAGTATCTAGAAAATAATTTTATTTGTAGATGTTATCCCCGTGGTCGAAATTAACAAACAAGATAAAATTCTCTTTTAAAAAAACTTTAAAAGTAAGTACAAAATTTTTTCCAATGTGAACACGTTTTCTATCTGACAAATTATGTCTTAGGTTTTTATAATGATTTATTGTTTCCGGAGTTTGATTTATTATTTCCCCTATTTTTTTCAGGATTTCTTCGTGCTTTATTTTGTCTTTTTTGTGCACTTTTTTTAAAATCGTTTTAAGTTCATCAGAATAGTCAAAATCAAACATTTAATCACTTTCTATTTCCGCCCGCAACTTCTGAAGAGTTTGCTTTCTTAAGCCATACTTTTTCATATGTGCATCTTCAATTGCGATCATTTTTTTTAGGGCGTCGTCCTTTATTTCCGGATCTACAAAATCTTTACCATATTGTTTTGCAAAATACATTAATGCCTGAGATTTGTCTTTGAAGCCATTTTTTTCTTTAATAACACCTAAAACTCTATTTGTATAATCATCTATATGTAAATTCACATTAACGCTTATACTCATCAGTATCTACCCCCATATCTATTTCTAATATTATAATATCACGGACAGAAACTTATTTAAGCTTATCTGCACTTACTTTAACTTATTTAGGCAAGGAAAAAAATTACAAGCACAAGAAGTAATTAAACTGGGTTGATAACAACCATGTTTGCCACTTTTTTAAAATCTTTTTTGTTTTCTGTTGCAATTTCTAATATACTATTTTCCTGCATTGTTGCTATTAACAAGGAATCAAAAAAATGCACACCAAGCAAGTCACATAAAATATTTGCTCTCAATATGGTTTCTGGAGAATAGCACAAAATATCACAATTAGCACAAAACCCAGAGATATAATTGTTTATTGTATTAGGGTCTATTGCGGGGGTTACTTTTTCTTTCAATACTCTGGAAAATTCTACTAAATTTTGTATGCTTATTACCAAGCTTCCTTCATTTATTTTGGAAATTATAAAGTCTTTTGCTTTTTTGTGTTTCTCAGAGCCGTCATTTACTGATGCATAAATCAAAATATTTGTGTCCGCCAATATTTTAGTCATAAATATCAGACCTCTTAGAATACATTTTGTAAGAGCCTTTTACCCCCTTAGACAAAAATAACAAAAAACTTTCACAAGAATTATTTTTTTTACTTTCTTTCATTTCATCCAATGCGTCTTTTACAACCGCGCTTATTGACCCTTTTTTTCCACCATATTTTTGTTGTGCTAAAAGTCTCAAAAATGATTCATCTGAATCCCTTAAAGAAACCATTATGTTGCCCATAAAACCACCTAACAGTATATCGATATGTATTAATACAATAGATATCATTATATCTTTTCCTAAATTATTTCTCTTAATTCTACCTAACCATCTACAAATACTTTTATATATTTATATACTATAATTTTAATGTCTTTATACTAAAGAGATGATTATGATGGGATTTAATAAACTTGCTTTTTGTTTTTGTGTTCTTTTAGGACTTATTCTTATTTCGGGCCTTAGCTTTGCTGAGACTGCGACTTTTGACGAAGGAAACTCCTGCTTCTGTAAATCGGGGCAGGGAGTAATGCAAGATATTCTTTGTAGCGCGGAGAAAATTTCTTTTTATTTTTTTAACACTACTTTAGATTGTACGCCGGAAAGCGGATCTGAAGGAACTTCTGGCTTTAGTAATAGCGGTGGAAAAGGCCCCGCAGAATCAGGATCTGGCAGTGGAAAAAGCAAGACAAAAGATTCAGGTACAAAGGAAATCGGAGAATCTTGTAAAAATTCTGGAGAATGTGATGGTGAACTAGTTTGTTATGTATATGATGGCAACATAAACTCCGGGGCCTTAAATCTACAGTCCACAAAGTTGAAATCTGGTCAAACAGGAAAATGTGC
>CAZMCX010000067.1:0-4336 GCA_964565125.1 uncultured archaeon | reverse complement strand
TGATTTGGTGGTAAGTAAAATATATAACGAACCATATAGCGAAGGTTGTGTTAATTCAGTTCATTTTGAAATTTGTAATGTGGGAAACTTGCCTGTGCTTGGGAATTTTGACATTTTTGTAAAAGTTGATGATAAAAATGTAACAATAACTTATTCTGCAGGACAATATGGTGGGTTTGGGGATAGTTGTGTTCATATAACTGATTCACAAAGATTATCTTATGGTGTTTTTGGATATGGTCTTGATAAAAAACCAGTTGTGGAAATAGTTGTTGATTTTAATAACCAAATTGCAGAAACAAATGAGCAGAATAATACTTTAACTCACGAAACAAAAACAGGGAAACAATATTTGGATAATGGGCTTGTTTGTGAAGAGACTTGTACTGATTTGGATGATTATCTTGGAGAAAATAACGTTTATGTTAAGTCATTTGTATTTGGAATTGATTTATATGGCTCTTATGATTCTGAAGATTTTTGTGATGAATCGGGCGCAAATTTGATTGAACAAATTTGTATTCCCTCTAAAAAAGGAAAAGTACAAAAAGCGGAGACATATCCTTGTTTTTTGTATGATCAAGTATGTGAGGATGGAAAATGTATTGACAAACCAGGATTTGTATTTTCCTGTGAAGAGCAGGGAGATATTGGCTGGGAGTATGGTAAAAAAGGCAAGATAATATACACCTCTGTTTCCGGAGAAATACAAGAAGATAATGATTCTTGTTATAATTTATCAACAAAAACTGAATCTCTTTATGGAACTAGCCTTGTAGAATATGCATGTAGTGGTCCAATTCCTAATTTGAATAATAAAGATTGCCTTTGCTATGATGGTGCTTGTGTTGGGGACCAAAGTGATTTATGTGATTCTGATCTAAAAAAATCTTGTTCAAAGGATGAAGTAAATTATTATAAATTTGGCAAGGCAACACAAACATTGAAATTATATTGTGATATACCTGTGTATGGAAATACAAAAGTCGAAGAAAATTCAATGGATTTTGAAGATTATTGTATGCCAAATGAGAATGGGCAAATCTGTGATCCAAGTATTTCTGAATATCTTAACCCAAATTGTGCAGGATTTGGAGCGATGTTAAAAGAAACAACCTGTAATGGAGATAACTTAGATTATATTGATTATAATTGTGCAGGCGAAGGTAAAACCTGTGTTAATGATGTTTGTATAGAAGTAGGGTCTGATCCTGAAGAATGTGTTGACTATGATGGTGTGAATTATTTTTCAAGGAATTATATTTGGCATAAAGAAACTATTGGTTGGGAAAGTGATTGGTGGGATATCTGCCTTGACGAAAATATTTTATTAGAATATTCTTGTGATGGAAATAAACCAAGCTATGAAAAATATGATTGTTCTAGTATCGGTAAAATTTGTGGTAATGGCAAATGTGTTGCCCCCGCTGGCCAAAATGAATCTAACACAGTGGACTTAGAGGGTGCGACAAAAGAAGGAGTATATACAGTAAATGGCAAAGATTATCCTCTGTCTGAAAAGTTTTGCATAGCTTATGATAAAAAAATAGAATACTGTGATGGGCAAGGAAATGTGTTTTTATCTCAAGACTCTTGTGTAAATGACATTGGCGGAAAAGTTGAAAGCTCAAATTATTTGGTAAGTTGGTCTTGTGATTCTGACAAGCCAAAAACAGGTTTAACAAACTGTAATTCTAATGGTGGTCATTGTGAAATTAATGAATGTGTCAAATAAAGGATTTTTGTCAATAATTCTTATTGTTGGGATATTGGCATCGTTACTTATAATCCCTAACTTGGGTGATAACAAAACGGCTTTAATTTATTTGCCTTTCATTGACCACAATAAAATAAAGGCAATTGATCAGTCAAAAATAAACTTTAATATCACAAAAGCGTTTTCAAATTATGATTTTTCAAACACAGAGTATATTACTCAGAAATGTTCTGAACTACAAAAAAAAGCTAAAGAAAATGTTGGGATTCTTCAACAATCATCTTTTATAAAGAATGTTTGTGAAGAACAGGACAAAAGCAGCAGTATTTATGAAAAAGGAGTAACTGTGAGTTATAACTATAAAGAAGTAACAATGTATAAGGAAGATGGAACAAAATATAATCTTTCAAAAGGATGTCACTATTTGGAAGACTGGTGTGTTTATAATGGGTCTAAAACTTTAGTAGAATCTTATTGTGATGTCACAAAACAAGTTATAACCTCAAAAGAAATAGAGTGCCCTGAAGAGTATCTCTGTAATAAAGGGGCTTGTGTAAAACCTTTATGTGGTGATGGTTTAATTTTAAATGGTGAAGAGTGTGATGATGGAAACAACAAAAACGGGGATGGTTGTGATTCAGGCTGTAAATTAGAAAAAAAACCAGTTGATCTATATGTTGGAAAAATTGAAAAGGATGCCACAAGCAAAAAGTGTATGAATTATTTTTCTTTTGAAATTTGTAATGTGGGTCCTGGTGCAGTAGCCCAAAATTTTAATGTTTTATTAAAGGTAGAAGATTCAAATGTAGTAGTTCCTATTAATATCCCAAAATATGGTGCTATTAATCCTAATGCCTGTATTTCAATTGATGAATCAGGTTATGCTAATATACTTGGGTTGAAAGTAGGCCTTAATGGGGATATAACTCTTGAAGTTATTGTAAATTATGATAACTTGGTGGAAGAGGAGAATGAAAGTAATAATTCCAAATCTGAAAAAGTATTTTCTGGATCTGCATATATGTATGATGAAGTAACTAAATGTGAAACATCCTGTTATGATTCTGATGGCGGTTGGCAATACCCGGCATCTATAATTAAAGGAACTACTTTTTTAACAGGGAAATATGAAATGACTCAGGCAGAAGATAATTGTTCTTTGTTTGGGCTTAATCTAAAAGAATTGTACTGTGAGGTATATGCGGATTGGAAAGGAGAACTTTATAATCTTACTCCAGAAATCAATGTGCCGTGTTATCTACAAAATAAAAAATGTGAAGATGGCAAATGCGTTGACTTAGAAGCGGGGGAAAGTAAAAATAATCTTTCTTGTATAGAGTTGGAAGATCCAGGCATCTTTTCAGGAGGAGATATATTTTTTTCTGATTTTAAAGGGGAAAAGCACAATCTAAATAGCTTTTGTTCTGAAGACGCCTTAACATATTATTGGTGTGATGGCCTACAACCAAACACATTTACTTATAATAATTGTTGGTATGAAAACGCAATTTGTGTTGAAGATCGTTGTGTTAAAGGCAATGTGGAATTTAGTTGCGGGGAAAAGGAAATAAATTATTTTAAAAAAGGCTATCTTGAGTTACAAAAAAATATAACTATTGAAAATTCGAATTTAATATCTTTTACAAAAAATCAGCTAGAAGATAGTTGTGAGGAAGAGTATGGGCAAATTCTTAAAGAAGTTACTTGTGGCCCAGAGGGGGAAAGTTATATCGATTATAACTGTGCAGAGGTTGGTGCAGCATGTTATGAGGGGGCTTGTGTATTCCCAGATCTAGAACTTAAAAACTGTTTTGAACAAGGAGATAATGGCTTAGATGTATTTACAAGCGGGCAGATAGGGTATACTAATGAATTTGGGGTAAATAAAATATATTTAGATCTTTGTTTAGATGAAAACAAAATAATGGAAACTTATTGTGATGGCCAAGATTATAAAGTTGCAAATATGGATTGTAAGGATTATGGAGATGAATATTTATGTGTTGGGCCTATGATGTCTCAAAATGGGGGGCAACCTGAGTCAGAATATGTGAATAATGCCTTTTGTGGGTATCCAAATGACTCAAAAAAGAAATGCACATTGCTAGCAAGTGGTGTGGAATACACTAATGAATTTGGATTAGTAAAAAGTAATTATAATGGTTGTGAGAATACCGGCACTAATGATGATCCTAATTATGTATCCCTGAAATGGACTTGTTTGGGTAACAATCCGATAAAGATGGTTTTTAATTGCAAAGAGAATGAGTCTTGTAAGAATAATGCAGAAGAATGTAAACCTTTACAAGAGCCACAATGTTTTTCTTCTGATGGCAATGACTTCTTTAAAAAAGGAAACATTTTATTTATTGACAAATTTGGGCAGTCTTATGAGTATACTGTAGATAATTGTGATGAAATAGACACTATTTGTAATGAGGCTGGTGAAGATTGTGATAGTGTGTTTCATGATTTTATTTTGAGTGAAAGCTATTGTCAAGGATCTGCAGTTATAGAAACTAATGTAAATTGTAAAGACATTATGGGTAATGACACTGCCGTTTGTTATAATAGTGAATGTAAGCTTTATAATTCAGATCTTAACTACTGTAAAGAAAC
>CAZMCX010000066.1:0-4407 GCA_964565125.1 uncultured archaeon | reverse complement strand
CTTAATATGTGGGCCTAATTTTTCTAATATACATTACTAATCCAATTAAACATAATGGAAGAATTACAACATACAATAAAATTATCATTGTGGGGGTTAATGGCAAAGATGCAAATAAAGATACTCCGCCGCCAAGAGGAATATTTCTAATTGTTCCCAAAATAGCCAACATTACGGGAATTACAATTCCAATAAAAATATAAATCACTCCAATAAAATTCATTTTCCCTGAAAAAGATTCAAGACTTAGCCTGATTTCAAATGAGACATCGTCTGCGGTGTTATTCAAAACCTCAGATAGGTTTCCACCAGATTTTAATGCACGTAAAATATGGTTCAAAGTATTTCTTAACGAAAATGATTTTGTTCTATATGCTAAATTCTTTAAAGCATCTTTTGTATCCGCACCTTGCTCAACTTCGTTTATAACTCGTGCCATTTCTTCAGAAAGATAACCGTATTCTCCAATTGCAATAGTTTGTAGAACTCTATACAAACCAATTCCTGCACGAAGCTCTGTTGCCATGTGTCGTAACGCAAATGGGAGTTCCGCATCTATTTTTTTTGCACGGCCGGATGCAACAATAGAGGGATATTTCAGAACTATTCCCGCAGTTAAGAATAGGGCAATAAAAAAAACTAATATTAAATAATATTGGGGGATTTCTATAACTGCAAATAATGCTACAGCAACAGCAGTAATTATTATTGTTAATATTAATGATATAACAGAAGTTATTGCAAGATACTGTGATGTGCTATAATTTATGTTTGCGCTATCTAAATCCGTGCTTAACTCAGTTCTACCAGGTAAAATAGACAGTATTTTCTTTGAGAATATGGAAAAAACTGAAGAAAATGAATTATAAATTTTTCCAATTAGTTTTACGCTTTTATTATAATCGCCCGCCAATTCTTCGGGCTTTTGAACTTCAATTTGCGCTCTTTTTCCTTCAGAAATTATTGATCTTAACTCTTGCAAATGTAATGATTCTAAATCATTTGATAAACCTTTTTCTTCATACTTACGCTTGATATTTTCGACAATAGCTTCTACCTGTTTTAAATCTACCTTCTCTTGCATCTTGTCGTTAAGGTCAAAACTCATCAAAATCACTTTTCAGTGGGCTTATCAAAACTATTCTTCGGACTCATAATATTTCTGGATCTCTTGTGATAATTCTATTTGGGATTTTATGTTTTTATTTAATAACTTTTTCAAGAACAGGGCTCTTGTTGAAATTTCTTTTGTAACTTGTACCATTGTTTTTCCAGAAAATGTTGCAACTTTCTTCAAATATCTTGATGGAACTGATGTGTCAACTAATTTATCATCCTTGGGGTCCCATTCATAAATTTTTTGGGTTTGGGTATTTCTTTCTAGTACCCCACTTACTTCCGCAATTTCAGTAATTCTTCTTATTGTTCCTTTTCTTTTGTCATGAATTCTTTGTTGAACAAGAATCATATCCAAACCAGAAAGCATAACTTGCGGAACGTCCATTGGAGGAGAAGTAACTCTTACAATTGTTTCTTGTGCAGAGTTTGCGTGGACTGTGCCCATACATCCATCGTGGCCTGTATTCATCGCAGTAAATAATGCTAATGCTTCACTGTGCCTTACTTCACCAACAATTACTCTGTCCGGTCGCATTCTTAATGCGTTTTTTGTTAAAATATCCAATGTTATTTCTCCAGTTCCTTCGATTCCAGGAGGCCGGGCTTCTAGCCTTATCCAATGAGTTAAAGGCAAGTTCAACTCGGCGGTATCCTCAATAGTAATTATTCTTTCTCTAGAGGGAATAAAACTAGAAAGAACATTCAGGGTTGTTGTTTTTCCAGAACCAGTTCCACCTGCAATCAAAATATTTGCGGGCTTTACATCCATACCATCAACACAAAGCCACAAAAACGCAGCGGTTTGTAGATCTATTGTGCCATTATTCATCAGATCAATTATTGTATATGGCTCTTTTCTAAATTTTCTTATTGTCAATGTTGAGCCCGCAACAGAAACTGGTGGAATAGTTGCATTTATCCTGGACCCATCACTTAGTCTTGAATCTAATAATGGTTGAGAATAATCTATTCTTCTTCCGGTGTATCTTGCAATTCTGGAGATCAAATCAATTATGTCTTTATCTTCATAGAATACTATGTTTGTTGTCATTATTTCGTATTCTCTGTGGAAAACATAAACTGGTTTCTTGGGGCCAATTATCATTATTTCTTCTAATCCGTCATCTTTCAAAAGAGAATCAATAATTCCAAATCCAACCATTTCAGTTACAACTGCATTAGCATAAAACTTTTGCTTTCCTTCTGGGATTTTTAATTCAGGAGATGAAGTAATTATTTCCATTACTTTTTGAAAATATACATTTCTTCTTTGTTGTTCGTCTCTTATTTTATAGGGTGCAACATTAATGATCCTTGTTGCGGCTTCTTTTATTGTATTAATTACTAATTGTTCTCCACTTGATGCTTTGGGGGTTGGTACTTCATAATGTAATATTTGGTGACCTTCAACTTTGTATATTTTTACATCACCATAAGATGCAATCATTTTCTTGTCTGCGTTTTCTAAATCTTCAAAACTTAATTCGGTTGGAATTTCTGGAGCTGTTGTGAAAGATGTGTCAGTACTAGTCGGTCGCATAGTTCGTTCTTTTGTTTCTTCTTTTTCTTGCCCCGCTTCTTTTTCTTCTTTATTTTCTTTAGAATCCTTTTTAAAAAGATTATCTACAAACACCATACCATTCACCCAAGATATAATAAAACTGCAACCATAACAAACATTATAAATAACTTAAATTAATATATAAATGTTATAGTTTATATTAGATATAACTATTCTATTTATGGAACTATGGCGCGGAGGTCATATCATGGCTGAAAAAATAGTAAAAGCAAAAGGGGTTAAAAAAACTAAAACTAAAGCTTTTGAAAACAGAATCGCAATATCCGTACTTGCGTATATGCTAATAGGTATTATTTGGTACCTTGTTGACGAAGAAGCAAAAAAAGATGAATACACAAAGTTTCATGTTAAACAAGGGATTGTTTTACTAATTGCTTCAATAATTTATAGCATAATACTTGGAATTATTATGGCAATATTAGGAAGTATATTCATTTTAATCCCTGGAGCGGGGTTGGTGCTATTTACAATATTAGGCATACTATATTACGTTCCACTTATATTTTGTATAATTGGAATAATCACTGCTGCAACAGACAAGCAGAAAGAACTTCCAATTATTGGGTGGTTTGGAAACAAGTTCAATATTTAAAGTAAGTATGCAAAAAATAAACCTGGTCCACTATGCGCAAGCCTATTTGAACTTTTGTATTTAAAAAAATTAGGCGGGCCTTAACCAAAGGCCCATATTAATTTATCTCTTTTTCTTCTTTACTGTCTTCTTTTTTACTGTCTTTTTCTTTACTACTTTCTTAGCTACTTTCTTTTTTGCTACTCTTTTCTTTGCAGGCATCTTAATCTTCCTCCCTTTCTGTTGAATATGATGTTGTCCAGCAATTATGCAAAAATAATTTTGCCAACTGCCAAATATATTTTTAAGTAAAAAATATACAAAAGATATAAATACTTTATATATAAATGTTTCTATTATTTTTGTTATTTTTACTTGAATTAATTTCTATTTTTGTTTTAAAGCCCGTCCAAGAAATATGTTTTTATTTTTAATTTTGTTAAAAAGAGTAACAAGAAATTATTTTTTAAAGTCAAATAACTTTTCTAACTCTTGCATGATTCTTTGTTTTATTTTTTCTTTGTCGTAGCCAACAGACTCACAAAACAAAACTGCCGGAACTCAAAAAGCAAATAAAAGAAATCAAAGAAAAATTGCAGGCTTAACAAAAATAAAGTAAGTCTCAAAAATTTAATTATGACAGAAGTAAAAAAAACATTTATTCCTTCTTTTTTCACTTAATCTTCTTCTTAAACTGCTCTATCTTTGCCAGCAAACGCGTTGGCACTGGTTCATTATTCTCAATACACTGCAATACAGTTTCAAAAGCATCTTCCCCCAAAAACTCAATCAACTCGCCAATAACCCGCATGTCTCTCAACATTCTTTCCTTCTCTATTAAAACTCTTTCAGGTTCACGAGCTAGAGTGTCTCCAACAATTTCATGCTTTGTTCCCCTTGAACCACCTTTATACGCAGGCAAATCCAAAGAAAAAATCTTCGCAGGCAAACGAACATACTTCAATACATTATCAAAAGCTTGTTCAGCAGAAAGCTTACGATAAGACAAAGCATACTTCATCAAAGTCCGTTCAACAAAACCAGACAACCTAACATTCAAACCACGCTCTAACTCCTTGAAAAAAACATGCAATTGCTTCAATCTAGAAACAGCATCAGAAACAGAAGCATACCT
>CAZMCX010000065.1:0-4593 GCA_964565125.1 uncultured archaeon | reverse complement strand
GATAAATGGTTTTTGCGAAAAAGTGTTCTTTGAAGCAAAACTTTGTAATTTCTGCAGTAACTCATCAATAATTAATAGTTAGTTTTCTATAATTACAAATCTGAACACATTAGTTCAAAACTTTACTTTGGGATAAGACATAAATATTATTTTTTGTGAGCTAATATTTTTATTTCCCCTGTTTCCATATTCATTTCTACTTCATCTCCTGACTTTGTTTCTTTTAAAATATTTACTACACCTGCAATACAAGGAATTTTAAATTCTCTAGAATATATTGCGGCGTGGCTTAATACTCCACCATAAGAAGTTACTATCCCTCTAAATCTAGAGAGGACATGTAAATTAATTAAATCTGTCTTTATACAAACTAATATTTTATTAGACACTTGTTTTTGGTTGCTTTCTTTAAAAAACTTTGATTTTAAGACCACTCCCTTAATTTTGTCTTCTTTACCTTTATATACTACATTACCTCTAAGCATAGTCACTTCTCCAATAAATAAGGCGATATTAAAGGATAATATTCAATTACCTCTTTTACGGTAATCTCTTTTTTTCTAATATATGCTTGAACCAAGGATAAATACTCTTTTTTGTCAAACAATCCGTTTTTATATCCTATTGAACCATAATATACAAAATCAGATAACATCGTTGTTTTAATATTTATGTGCTGATAATCTACTTTAAAAAGATCTTTTGAATCCGGATAGCCCAACGTTTGAAAAACCATTAGCAATTTATTAATAATGCCGTGAAATGAATCTACAAAGAAAAAACTGGTGTCAATTAAGTCATATTTAAAATACAGCCCTACATCTTGTTTTAATCTTTTTTTACGTTCAAAAATAATTTTGCCCAAATTAAAGTTTTGTGGCAGTGGTACATCATAATATAATCTTTTTGTTTTAAATTTTTCAAGGTCTAAACTATAAAAAAGATTATATTTCCAACGCGCAATATTAAACACAAATTGTTCTTTTGATAAAGAATCATCTAAATCCCATAACAATGATTTAAACAATAAAACACGCAAATGTAAATTTACATAAGTAGATAACACTGTTTTGTAGTAATTAGTAGTTTTATTAGGAAATTCTAACAAAAAATCTAATTTGTTAAACAGATAATTTGTTTCAAATTTTAGACGATAAAAACATTCAGTATTATTTTTTAATTTATTAAGATAATGCTCCGCAGTATTAGAATAAATCACCTGATCATATAAATAATAAATATAACTTTTTGTTTCTATTTTATAAGTTTTGCCAGGAGGCTCATCAAAAAACATGGGAACCAAAGGCGCAGCAATATTATGTGTTACTTGAATAAAATTATTTGAAGTACAGTATAATTTGTTATTCTTTTTTGTCATAAAAGATTTACATAAATACGAATCCTTTGCGTCCAAATCATTACAGGTTATGACTCCGAGCTCGGCACCAATATTACTAATTGGGCTTGGAAAATAATATTTTTCTGAGATTAATTCAAATTTATCACCAATAAAATAATTAGCATTGCTGAGCGATTCTGTGACTAATTTATCCCCTAATTTAAATAATAACTTTTTATATTCTGAAAAATTTTCTAAATAATACGACTTTTCAGTTATAGTATTTACATTTTCTATATAAAAACTATTTTTTGGAAGAGATTTAGTTTTTAGTTTAAACCCTAATATTGAAACTAATGGTTCAAAGTTAACAGATATTTTTTTTTTCAAAATATAGCGATAGATTTTTTCAAATTGTTTAGTTAACGAATCAAAATCAATTATAGAATCAGTAGTATTTAGATTATAATAAAGATTTTTTAAATGCCCCTCACACTTTTTTGACAAATATTTAAAATTAGGATATAAAAATTTGTAATTGAGGGAATCTATATTAATAATTATATTACATTTACGGCCATGGTTTAATATAAAGGCTATTGTTTTATGCAAATAATTTTTTTCTAAAGTTGTAGGCAATATAACCGAAGTGGTAATATTAAAATAATCAAACATATCTAACATTCTAACATCTATCTTAGTGTCAGCACACAATATATTAAGGTGGATATGAAATAAATTATATTTTTTTATTATCGATAACAAGGTGTATAAATTAGCAATATTTCCATCAAAAACAATATCCAAATAAATTTGCTTAAATTTACTCAAATCAGATAAAAACACTACGACTGTATGTAACTTACTATATGAAATATTATCTGGTTTTAAGTCAGAATTTTGGGTATTAAGTTGACAATAAAAATTACTCATTGGCAAAGTAAAATATAAGTCATTTTCTGCTTTTTGTTTATATTTTTTTATGTTTGTTAAATTAGATATATTTTCCACCCACCTTAATATTTAATTCTTTTTGAATATTTAAAATGGTAATAGATAACATTGGATAATTATCAATAATGTCTTTTTTAGTAAAATGTGGTTTTCCCAAATACGGGGCCAAATTATACCAATATTTAAGTTTTTCGTCTTTTGTTTTTAAATCAAAATACAAATAGTTATTATAATTATTAATAGAATCAATTATATTTTTATTTTTATAAATCTCAAATTTAAATTTAGAAATAAGATCTAAAAATTCACTTAAAAAATAATGTTTTGAATATATATAATTGTTAAATAGTATCTTAAGATCTTTGTTATGCTGTCTGTAATTATGAAATAAATCCACAAAATAATATAAAAAGAATTTATTAGTATCTTTTTTTAGATCTTCTTTTCTTTTTTTAATTATAGTCTTTATATCCTGCGACTCATACTTTTGTTTGTTTACATAAAAGCCCTTACTTTTATTCAAAAAATTAGAATAATAACTAATTGGCAAAGGGCATATATTCTGGTGTTTATATTCCTTTGACAACTTTAGTTTTTTAGAAAATAAATCAAATAAAAAATAAAAACACATAAAATTAATGTAGGCCTTAAAAAAGTCTTTGTCTTTATTTGCAAAATAATATAACCTTGTCTTTATTGAATAATAATCTAAGTTCATTCTTATTATTTCTAAATCTTTATTAAACTTATTCAAATTAACTAATTTTTTTATTGTATTTATGATTTGTTTTTTATAAAGAAACTTCGCATCTGTAAATAAATAAGGCGTGTTATTTTTCATAGAAAAAAACAGATTATCTTTTGGCACCCCAAAATATTTCTGTATGTTGCTAAGAGCAATATTATTCAAAATGTAAAAAATATTTTCTTTTTTTATTTGTGATTTTTTTATGTAATCAAGATCATACACCCGATCATCTACTTTTTTTGTTAAGTCAATCATATTTGTCCCTTCTTTAAATAATTTGTTATTTGAAAATCTGCGGGGGGGACTAAATATGACTCAACACGATTTTGTTTTTTTATGCGAAAATCACCTTTAAACACTTTTAAATTTACTGGATTGTTTAAAATTTTTTTAAAAAGTAGTTCAAGCCAAAGCTTTTCATATTCGCAAATAAATTTAGCCAAATTAGTTTTGTTTCCATAAATCGATAGCTTTCCTACGCAAGGCCCTATACAAATAAAATTATATTTGCAATCATTACACTTAAGCTTATTTCTTATTTTAGTTGCTTTCTGCAAAATTTTAGTTCTTTTATCTAAAAAGTGACTAAGATTAAAAACATCTTGTTTGTATGCAGGATTATCTACAAAAGAATCACAGGGATAGAATTTACCTTCTACAGAATATGCTAAAATTCTTTTAAAACCACCACAACCACCATCATAACATAAAGACGAAAATTGGCCACTAAGCCGTTCTGCAAACATTTTTAAAGGGTCTATGCTTATTTTAAGATTATTTTTTAATAAATAGTCAATTATTTTTTCTATTTCTTTTTTTACTATAGATAAATTTGGCAGATAATCACTATTTTTATGATATAAACAATTAAATAAAATCCCTTTAATTTTGTGTTTTTTTACAAGTGTTTTAAAATTATTAAATAGCTTATCTTGATTGCTTTTATTAATTATACAAATTAAACCAATAGGCAGATTATTTTGTTTTAATATTTCAAGAGCATTAATGCCCATCTTGGGATCTCTTAATCCATCACTCAAAGAATCTATACTTACGCCAATATTAACATCATTTTTTTGAGCATATTTAACAAAATCATCAGTTAAATTATATCCACTTGTTTGAAGCCCAAACCTTACTTTTGTAGATAACCCCGCAGAGTTTATTTTTTTAATAGTATATTTAATTAACTCTTTTTTTAATAGTGGTTCACCACCATGAAAAACAATAGTAAAATGGTAATTAGTTTTAGATATTTGATCTATTAATTTATCAATATTTTTTTCAGAATTACTTTTCAGTTTGAGCTTTTCTTTTTTATTTATTTCAGATATAAAACAATACCTGCAATTTTGGTTGCATGCCCTAGTAAGTTCTAATATTATCATATAACGCTGTGTATCAAAATCGCATAAGTCCTTTTTTAAAGAAACATATTTAAGTTTGTTTGGTATTTGATCTAAAGGCAATAATTCAAAAAAATTATTGTTGTTTATAATTTTATAGTTTTTATTTTTTGCAACTTCTTTAATTATTGCCATATTTGCCCCCG
>CAZMCX010000064.1:0-4788 GCA_964565125.1 uncultured archaeon | reverse complement strand
TTACCGCCTAAATTAAAAAAATCACAAAAAATGGGGGCGAATATAATATAGAAACTAATATGATGTCTACCAGTATGAAGGAGTCAAAAATAAAATCAGCAACTTATGTTCCATGTTAAGGGGCAAATAAAGAACCAGATATTTGGTTCTTTTTCATTTATTTTTTTGTTATATTTATCTTGTAAATAAGTTATTTGAGGGAGATTTATGGGTTTGAGAGATTTTTACTATAAACTAGAAGAGAAATACTACGCGTTCTTGGATAAACTAGACAAAAAGGGAATACCAGTGTATTCTGTAGTTGATCCAATTGACAAAGTGATTCCATCTTTTGTTTTGTTTTTAATTCTGTTTGGAATTCTTATAATTGCAATAATTTATGCCTTGGTTGTGGGTTTAGGAATGCCTATAACAAACCAAATCACAGTAACCTTTTCTGACAAATCTGGAACTCCAATTCCTAATGCTTTAGTGTCTTTTTCTTTAGCAGATTCAAATAAAGAAATGATAACTGATGGCTTTGGAACTATCAAGTTTGAAGCAGAAGCAGGAAAGGAAATAATGTTCTCTCTTAAATATAATAATAAAACCTATAAAAAATCCATAAAAGTTGAAGATGATGTTCTTCAATATAAAGTAAATATTGATCAACTAAATTTGAGCAAGCAGAAACTATCTTTCTCTCTTAACACAACAGATAATACCCCTTTACAAGCAGTAGATGTTTATTTTTCGTGTTCTAATTCTGGTGCAGAAGCCCCAGACAATATGATGGGAAATAAAGATGTAGAATTGCAGGTAGAAGTAGATGGAGATTGCGGATTTCTAATAGTAAACACGATGTCTGAATTTTATAAGCCCCGCGAGAATGAACAAATAAATAACGGCACAATACTATCTCTGGATCCAGTACAAGCATCTGGAGATTCAATAATAGTTGTTAATGTAACAGACACAACCGGTGCATTAGTTACGGATTATGAAGCAACATTATCTCTTGGGCTTTACGATGTATATCATTCTTCAGGATTTAGTAATGAAACAAACCAAGTTCAATTTTCAAACTTGGCTCCAGGATTGTATAAAGTGACTGTAAATAAATCCGGATACACAAATGCAGTTGGTTCTGCAACTATTGGTGAAAAAGATGTTCAAACTCTGAACTTACAGATGACAAAAATTGAGGGCGGAACTCAAGTAAATATAAAGGTAATGAACCTAGCTTCAAAAGTGCTTGAAGGCGCAGAAGTTTGTTTTTATGATATTAACGGGACAAGTTATACAAAAATAGGTTGTGCAACAACAGATGCAAGCGGACTAGCAACTTATACTTTAGAAAAGGATAAATTACACAAGTATACTATAAAAAAAGAAGGTTATGCATCAGTAGTTTACGCAGACTTAGCAGCAAACTCAGATACAATAGAAGTGAAATTGCCTTCTGCAGACCCAAGTAAATATAGATTAATGAAAGTAAAAGTAATTGACTCGGAAGGAAAACCAGTAGAAAATGCAAAAGTAAATGTTTATGACGAACAAGGAAA
Source organism: uncultured archaeon (assembly GCA_964565125.1). Taxonomy (GTDB): domain Archaea; phylum Iainarchaeota; class Iainarchaeia; order Iainarchaeales; family 0-14-0-20-30-16; genus JAQTTP01. The sequence continues at coordinate 3,244 of CAZMCX010000064.1, read as the reverse complement.
TATTGCACCTTACGAATCAGGAACAACAGACTTGAATGGAATGGCTTATCTATCTTTTATTGAAGATGGGAAATACAAATTGTTTGCATATAAGTTGAATTATTCTGGATTCTCAGATTTAGCAGATTTTGATAATCAAGACAGTTTAACAACACTTGACTACACAGTTCCAATGTATATTCCTAAAGGGGTAATTGCTATTTCAGTAATGGATTCTTATGGGGCTATTGTCCCAAATGCAGTAATAAAATTCTTTGATGCCTCTTGGAATGAGATAACTGCTTTGGGCGGAAAACATGCTAGTGGCGGACAATTAGGAATGGAATTTAGGGCAGATAAAAAATTATTTTTTGTAGTTCAAAAAGAAAGTTATGAAAATTATATTTCAAAAGCAGAATATATAATTGCAGATACAACAACTGAAAAGAAAGTTGTAATGGAAAAAAAGAAATTGAAACCCGAACCAAAAGTAGAATTTGTTAACTTGACAACAGAAGACGGAACTGATGTTTCTATTTTGAGTGCAGGAAATAAATATATCGCTAAATTTAAAATCATCTTGCCAGAAAAAGAGCAGCCATTTGAAACAATGAGTGCGTACTTTATTTCTGGAGATAAAGACATAGTAGAAAAAGATGGTTGGCATATAGAAAAAGTTGTGTATAGTGGATTGGGATTATTGAGCAAAGGAAGAAGCTATACAGGCAATTATGATAATGATAAAAAAGGAATAAATCAAGTTGGAAATGAAATTGAGCAAGGAATTCCATTTGAAGATTCATTTAAATGGATTGGAATAAATTGGGATTTAAAAAAGATGGATTTGATTTCTGGAATATTCTTTGTTGATGTCTACTTGAAAGTAAAGGATACAACAAAGATCGGTGAACAGCTTCCAATAAATTTCAAACTATCAACAGAAAACGAAGATGAGAAATTCACAGACCCTTTGAATGAAGTTCCAGAATTCCCTGATGCAAGTAAAACAGAATTGTATAATAAAAGTGAGATTACTGTTTTTATGGTTGGGACTTCTCAGCTGACTTGTGATGAATTATTTTGTTTTGAAATAAATATTGAAGACAATGACGAAGCCATAATCCAAGATATGATTCCTGATACACCTTATGTTTCAGAATTAGGAAAGAATTATACCTTGAGATTTAAGTTGATAAATAATAACATAAAACCAATAACAAATTATAGAGTAATTATAAAGAACGAACAAACAAATACATTCTTTACAACTTCAAATATAAGAGGAGTTTCTGGAAACATAAAACCGATTTTGAATTCAGAAGTTGCAAAGCAGGAAGACAATTACCAAATTGTTTATTATGAAGATAAATACCAAGAGTTGCAGAAGAATAATTTTGTTTTGGGAGAAATAACTTTCGAGCCAAGAAAGATTGGAAGTGGAAGTATAAAATTCACAGTAATCCAAGATAAACAGCAATACTACCAAAAAGAATTCTTGATAAATGTAAATGCAAACAAAGAACTAACTGTAACTTTGGCTCCAGAGGTTTTGCCATCTTATATCCCTTTGAAAGTTGATTTATTAGCAAAGGATAAAGATACTGGGGAATTAGTAACTGGCGCCAAGATATATGTGAAAGATAATTCTGGATTAGTTCTATTTATGGGGGCTACAAATGCAGACGGAAAAGCAGTAATTGATTTGCCGTCTCAAAAGCCCAATGTTTTATTGAAATTATTAGTGTATAAACCATCATATAAATCATTTGAGTTTGAATATAAAACAAGTTCGGAATTTATAACTTTGAGCAAAGAAAAAATTGATATGAAAATAGATGCAAAATTAGGATTTGCAAAAGAAAGTTTGTTCTTGACAAACACAAGTGAAGTTCCAGTAAAGATTGAGGATATTTTCTTACAAGGAAACTTTGCAGAAAAATTGTCATTAGCTCAAATAAACAAATACTTTGAAGTATCACATAAAGGAAAAATGGTTGATAAGTCTTTGAAGTATGAATTAGCAATAAACCTTGCTTTAACAGAACTTGGACAGAACATTGAGCAAAATGAAGAATATGATTCTGTATTAGTAATTAAATTGAGTGCAATGGGTGGAAAATGGGAAATGAAAGTTCCAATGCATGTGTTTTTGTCTGTTGGTGGAAGTGTTGATGATAGGGCTTGTTTGGCTGCAGATTTAGTAAATATAAAATTAGTTTCAACTGAGCAAAAACAAGACAAGCAAACACTGACAATAACAAATGGCTGTACAATAAACGGAAAGCCAATATCATTGAATAACTTAGAAGCAAAATTAAAATGGAAAACAAATGCTTTGGGATCTATACAGATGACCAAAGAGGAATATTCCAATAATGTAATGCAAGCTTATTATACAAGTTTAATTAACAAACTAACTCCTGCAAGTGAATATACTTTTGTAGTAAACATAGAACCAAAATCCAAGGTTTCTGGAAAAGGAGAAGCAATATTACATTTAAGAGCTTTGAACAACACAGAAAGTGGAGTTGAATATCTGACTTTGGATATTCCATTGGAAGTGGATGTTGTAAATTATGGTGAATGTATCCAGTTTGAGTTGCCAAATGCAGAAACTGATGTTGTTGCAACTTTGAGAGATGCAGACACAAGCTTTAAAGTAACAAATAGTTGTGCTGAAAAAATCGAAGTTACATTTAGTTTGAAGCCAGAGGACACAGTGCAAATTAGCCCAGACAAGATTTGGGTTAAAGCTAATGAAACAAAAGAGATTAAAGTAAAGCCAACTAATTCAGCAATTGGTGTTTATACTGTTGATGTGTTTGGAAGAACTGAAGGACACACAAATGAAGGAATAAGAGTAGGAATAAATGCTTTGAGGGTTTTATTACAACCTTTGGCAACGGATTGTTTCTACTTAGAGAATTATGAATTTGATATGGCAAGAAACCCAGAAGAAACAAAGTGGACAACTTTAGTAAACAAATGTGTAAATAAGCAAGCAGTTGTTCAATATGATTTGGAAATAAAAAGAGACCTTGGCTGGGATAACTGGGAAGACTGGGCAATTGGAATCCTGGGCGGAGCAGCAGGTGGAGCTGCGGGTGGAGCCGCAGGCGTAGTCTTAGGCGGACTAATAAATCAAGTAGGTGGTGGATCATTCTCAGGTAAATTTGGAATGGTAATGCTGGGGACTCCTGAAGACACAGAAGCAGCAAAAAAAGCAGCAGCAGCAAAGGAAGCAGCAGAAAAGGCAGCAGCAGAA
>CAZMCX010000063.1:0-4853 GCA_964565125.1 uncultured archaeon | reverse complement strand
GAAATCAGCAACTTGCCCATATTTAATCACACTCAATTATTTTTTCTTTATGTAATCTGAGAAAAAACTATCTCCGATCAGATCACGGCCTTCTAAATTCTGCGGATATATCCCATCTTCACCGTACATAAATTGTATTATCTTATTGTCTGTATTTCTTACACTCAGATCTTCTGCAGTAAATAAATCTCTTGTTGCGTGCGATATTCTTCTATATAAATATCCGGATATTTTTGTTGAAACACCAGTGTCAACTTCTCCTTGTCTTGCACCCATACTCATAAAATATAATTCGTGTGGAAGCAGTCCCTCATAATATGATTTTGTGATATATCCTCTTGGCAAAGCAGAATCCATTTCTCTTTTATAATGGCTCAAAACTCTGTCAGTGAATCCCCTAGATGGCCTCTTCTCTCTTACTGCTGCTTGTCCAACAGTTCCACCCATGTTTGTTAAGTTATCTGTCTTTCCTTTAGATCCACTTAGAACCATAATCAAAGAGTTATACTTTGGTTCATCAGCAAATATATTATCAATAAATTTTTCAACAATTTTTGTTTCAATTTCTTTCTTTGTTGAGTGCCCTTCTTTCATAATATACGCTTCAAATGAGTCGTGTATATTTTTTCCTGGCATTTTTTCTAATGACCTGTTTTTGTATTTCTTTTCCAAATCCAAAGAAACATCCACAAGTTCGCCCATTTTCTTTTCTTTCCAGTCATAGAACTCCTTTGGCATAATATTGTCATCAATTGGTGTTGTTAATCCATATCTTGTACAAACATCCAAAGCAACTCTTGTAAGCTTATCATAGAAATCAATTACTGCTGTGTTTCCATGTTTTTTTTGTATAGCAAATATTATTTTCGCAGAACCACTTGATAAACCTTTTTTATCAATTATTCCTTGTTTTAATTCTCCATCTTCAATTATTACTTCTGTGGACTCTTTTATTTGCTTATTTGATTTTTTATCTGCATTAACAAATTTGTGAACCTCAGAAAGATATCTCAAATTTATGCCTTTAGGGAGCAACGCACTGAATATTACTTTTCCAGAATAATAATCTCCCAAATCTGGTTTCGGAATTTTGTCAATTCCAGCAATATTAAAATAATTCATTGCATCTTCTCTAGAAATTTTTGTTGTTGGTAATGTCAAAATAAACGCACCAGAAACAATATCTTCAATTGGAATAACAGCTATTGATCCATCTTTTGGAGATATTATATTTTTTTCAACACTTAAAAGTTCTATTGCCTCTATTTTTCCTTCTTCCCTCTGTGGAACGTGGATATTCATCTCGTCTCCATCGTGGTCTGCGTTATAAGGTTTACAAGTTGTTGGATGCATTCTAATTGCTTTTCCGCTAACTATTTTTATCTTGTGTGTCATTATAGACATTCTGTGCAATGAGGGATATCTATTAAATAAAACTTCATCTCCATTTTTTAAAACTCTTTCAATTATATCTCCGACTTCAAGTTCAGTTGAAATACTATCTTTAACTACGTCAATTACTTTTTTTCTTCCGCCCACTCTTTTTATTACATATCTTACCAAGGCTGTATTTTTTATTAGTTCTTTCATTGCTTCAACATTATAATCTGTAACTTTTTCAGCAACAGTTAATTCTTCAGCAAATGCAACTGGAACTCCAACTTCATCAGGTTTAATATAAATATCAGGAGTAATTGTAGATCTTGCTGCAAAGTTTACTCTTTTTCCCATTAAATTCTGTCTTATAATTCCGGTCTTTCCTTTTATTCTTTGAACCAAAGTCTTCAGTAATCTTCCTGATCTGTGTTTAGATGGTGGCACAGCAGGAGTATTATTGTTAAAATAAGTTGTAATATTGTGCTGTAAAAGATTCCACAAGTCCTCAATCATCAATTGTGGTGCACCAGCATTTATGTTATCTCTTAATCTATTATTATTTAATATTATATCAACCAACTTGAATGTTAAGTCATCCTCGGACCTTGTTCCGGTTTCTAAAACAATCGATGGGTGCAATGAAACTGGTGGTATTGGTAAAACTGTAAGTATAAACCATTCTGGTCTCAGATCTTTATATCCGAAAACTGCCAAATCATCATCTTGCAATTTCTCAAACCATTCTCTTATTTCTGTGGCATATAATCTTTTCATATCTTCTTCAGAGTTTTCATTAATAATAAAAAAATTTGTTGGGGGATCTAATTTATAAGTTAATTTAGTTTCACCACAATATGGACAAGCTTTTTTAGTTGCGGATTTTGCTAAAATATATTTTATTCTTATTTCTAATTCTTTTATCTTTTTTGCTGCGGCCAATTCTTCTCCAGTTAATAATATTCTTCCACAACCTTTACAAGTTGAAAAAACTAATTGTTCAACTTTCCGATAATATCCTGCGTGTACAACTGGTCTAACTAATTCCAGATGTCCAAAATGTCCCTGACATCTATCAACTGCATTTCCACAGGTTTTACATTTTCTTCCTTTTTCAACAACTCCCAAGTGCGGGTCCATTATTCCGCCCTCAATTGGGTAGCCATCTTTATCATAAAGTTCGTGGGTTTTGACTTCTATTACAGACATTTTTCTTACACAATCAGGCGGTAAAATTCCAAATTTCAATCCATTTATTTTAGCCAGCATTAAAATCACATCCTATATTTTGATGCCCTGTTTGACATTTTTGCGAATTATCTGTGAGCATAAATTCAAACTTGACATGAAATCACCTTAAAACTCCTTAACAGAAAGCCTTGGATAAATCATCAAAGCCCTTAGTTCATCCATAAAGATCTTGAATGCATATGGCATTGCAACCTTTGCGATTTCTGATTTATTGCACATATTACAATAAGTTTTTTTCTGGACATTGTCACTAACTGCAACAATACCGCATCTTTTACAAACTGGCACAACAATTTTATCAGAATCATCCAAAAGTTTTTCATTTAACAACATTGTTGCCCCATAACCAATCAAACAATCGGTTTCCATCTCTCCGAATTTTAGTCCACCTTCTTTTTCCATTCCTTCAGTTGGTTGCCTTGTTAACATTTGCACAGGCCCCCTAGATCTTGCCTGCATTTTGTGTGAAACAAAGTGGTACAATCTTCTATAAGAAATTTGCCCCGTGAATACCTCTCCAACAACTTTTTTGCCAGTTAAGCCATCATAAAAAGTTTCTGTTCCTGTAGGCGAGAAACCATTATCAGTTAATATTTTTTTCAAATCTTCAACACTAGAACCTGAGTATGCAGTTCCGTCAACCTCTTTTCCCGATGCACAAGCAGCAGTTCCTGCAAGCATTTCAACTAAGTGACCAACAGTCATTCTGGCTGGAATTGAGTGGGGATTTAATATCAAATCTGGCTTCAAACCATTTACACTAAAAGGCATATCCTCTTCTTTAGCAACATAACCAACAACACCTTTCTGTCCGTGCTTAGAAGCAAATTTATCCCCTAACTCAGGAATTTTTGGAGTTCTTATTTTTACTTTTACTTTTTTTGCAATTCCATCGCTGTTTAAAAATACCTTATCAACATACCCCTCTTTGTTTTTCCTTATTTCCATAGAGCTATCGATTCTTTTTTCTTTTAATACTCCAAATTCTGAAATTTCTTCAACGTATTTTGGTGGGCTTGTTTTTCCAATTATTACATTTTTTCTTGAAACAAATGTTTCTACTTCTGCAATTCCATCAGGACCCAAAATAGAATAAGCGTCAGTACCCAAATAATCTTCTACATCTTCATCAGGGTAGCAAATTGAATCTTTTAATCCGCCAGGATAAATTGTTTCTTCAGAAGTATAAGTTCTATAATAAGACAATCTTCCTAATCCACGGTCTATTGCGCCCCCATTTAGTATTACAGCATCCTGCATATTATAACCATAATAAGGCATAATTGCAACAACAAAATTTTGGATTACAGCCCTTTCATCAGAATTAAATAAATCCATTACTTTTGTTTTTACTAGGTGCTTCTGTGGATAATATAATTCATAAGAATCCGTATCAACTCTATATCCTTGATTTGGGCTACAATAACCCACTGCTTGTTTAAACATTTTTGCCCCATGCAATGATTTTCCTGGGGGGTTATGATTTACATAAGGAATCATTCCAACTACAAATCCAAATAAAACTACTGGATCTAATTCTAGATGTGTGTGCTCTTTTGTTATATCTTTTTCAAAAATAGCAACTAATGCAGTATCTTCTTCTTCTGCATCAAGGTACTCAACTAATCCATTTTTTATTAAATCCTCAAATGTTAAAGTACCTTTTTTTATTTTTTCTATATGTTCCGGAGTAACTTTTGGTTTTCCATTTTCAACAACTATTAATGGCCTTTGTATTCTTCCTGCGCTTGTATTAATATAGACTTCGTTTGTGCTATCCATGTAACTTATGTTAACACTACTGCTCAACTTATTTTCTCGCCTAAGTTTTTTTATTTCTTTCATTAACTTCTTGGGGTCTTCGTAGAACCCAAGTAGGCTTCCATCAAAATAAACTTTTGCTTGATCCATAAATATCACATCACAATTTCTGGGTCCTATTGAAATTTTTGCGCTCTCGCAACAAATTTGCAACTTGATCCATACTTAATCACCAGTTACTTTTTACTCCTTTCAACAACCCCTAATTTAGTTACAATCTCCTGAACTGAATCAGAATCAATTTCATTTGTAACTTTGGACATTAAAGCCAGATTCTTTGCTAAACCACACATTGGTCCGTCCGTAGTTTGTATAGGACAAATTCTTCCCAAAGCAGAACCATGAACATCTCTTGCTTCATAGTTTTCTCTAGTTCTATCAAGAGTTGATCTTACTCTTCTTAATTC
>CAZMCX010000062.1:0-4894 GCA_964565125.1 uncultured archaeon | reverse complement strand
TCAGTTCATCTAAACTCAAACCATCAATTTTGCTTAGAGTTGAATGCATCTTATTATTTTTATTAGGAACAAATAATGCTGCATATTTAGATATTTTTGAAATTAGCTTAATATAATCAATTTTTTCTTTATTAGATAATCTTTGCATGACCTCTGAGCAAACTAACAAACCAAATCTTTTGTTAAACTTGAGGTTATTCAATTTTTTTAATTTAATTATCCTTGGCTTTTTAAGCAAAAGGCCTTTTTTGATTAGATTATTAATTATTTTTTCAAATGATTTTATTCTTTCTTTTCTATCATCAACAATAGTTATATTAAAATTATTGATTTGCCCAAACAAGACAAAATCTATACTAAAACCGTATTTTTCTGGTAGGCCATATATTAAAACATGTTTTATTCTTTTACTTTCAATAAATTTGCTTAATAATCTTAGCTTAACAAAATACTCATAAGCAGTCCCAATTCCTTCTTCTTCAGCCAAGGCAAGTGAATACAACGTATTGATATTAATCTTTTTCATTTTATAAATATCCCTTTTGTTTGTACTCTTTAATTGTTTTCTCAATGCCTTTTTCCAGCTTGATTGGGTTATAACCAATTTCTTTCTTTGCCTTTGATGTGTTAAAAGACTTGTTTTCTGTGAAAAACCTAATCCTAGATTTTGTTATTAGTGGATTGAATTTAAAAACTTTTGCTGAATTTTCAAAGATAAAAGCAAGGATGTTAACAATTGGTATAGGAATTAAAATTTTATTGGTTTTTACATTTAATTTCTTTGCTATTAGTTTGTACAATACCTTTACTTTTATTGCATTTTCTCCGGCAATTATGTAAACCTTGTTTTTTATTTTTGGGTCTAGACATTTAACGAATGCTTGTGTTAAGTCATCAATATGTGTCGGATGTAATAGGCTATTCCCATCCCCAATGATAAAAAACCTCTTATTTTTTATAGCTTTGAATAAGGGTAGCACATGATTATCCATTGGTCCATAAACAAATTCTGGTCTTATAATAATATAGTTTAATTTACTTCTTAAAACTAGTTTCTCTGCTTCTATCTTTGTTTCCTCATAGAAATTTGAAGGATTATAAGGGCTTAGTTCATTACCAGAAACAATTGGCCCAAGAACTCCTGCAGAACTGCAAAAAATAAACTTTTTTACTTTGTCTTCTCTTGATTCATTAAGAATATTTTCTGTTCCCTTTACATTAATATCAAACATTAACTTTTCAGAAAAATTAAAACTGCCAAGAACTCCAGTTAAATGATAAATAATATCAATTCCTTTACAAATGCCTTTTAAACTGTTTTTATCTGTTAACTCCCCATTAAATAACTCAACTTCTAATTTTTTTAAATAATTAATATCCTTTTTTCTACTGGTTTTTCTGACCAAACACATAACCTTATGTCCCTTACCAACTAACTCCTTAACCAAATGTTTTCCAATAAATCCTGTTGCTCCTGTTACGAGAATTTTCATTGTAATTTTAGTGAACTCAAAATATTTGTATAATAAGGATTACTATGTGTGCAGAAGCAGTGCTCTTTTTTAATTTTTTTTCTTATTTTGTTTGCATGTTTTCCAAAGAATATTTTTTTAAAATCATATTTTTCCTTGCGTAAATCTCCCATAACATCTGCTCTTATACAACATTGCCATACTTGGCCATTAGGGGATATTTGTATAGATGCTATGCCTGCAAAACATGGAATTACCTCTTTGTTTGTTAGTAGAATTTTTTTAATATTAATATAATACTTTTTTCTAAAAAAGTTTTTAAGTTTTAAAATAGGTTTTTTTGAATTGTCTACACAATTAATGTATTCATCTAATACTTTAATAGACTTATTCTTGCTTAGTACAAAATTTTCTTTAGTATTAAATAGTTCTTTACTTTTTTCTGCAATCTCAATACCCTGGTGGTCTGGTTTAAGGTTATTTGTGATAAAATCCATTATTTTATCAATATGTTTAGCATTGTATTTTGAAATTATAGTGTATGTGCTAATAATCAAGTTAGGATATTTTTTCTGTAATTTTTTAAGTTCTTCAACTGTTTTAATAGTTTTTTTGAATGTACCTTTAGCCCCCCTTATGTAATCATGTAGTTCGCTTATTCCATCTATCGATATGTTTAGAATTAATTTAATATTTTTTCTTTTAATCTTAACTAATATTTTTTTGATTTGTCCAACAACTAATTTTGGTAAAGTACCACTTACAGGAAAATTAATTATTTTTGGTCTATTGTACCTTAATATGTCTCCAACAATTTCTGAAAGATCTTCTCTTAAAAATTGATTGCCCCCAGTTATAGTAATCCAAAAAGGCGCATTCCCAATATTTTTTATGATTTTTTTCCATTCTTCTCTTGTTAAATCCTTTCCTAACTTTTGTTTCCAGATGTTACAGGTTTTACATTTAGAATCACATTTAGAGGTGATTGAATATGTATAATTAATGGGGAGGATAAATGCTTTATTTAACTTTCTTGATATATTAAAAATTAATAATTTGAGTGGCAACAAAAGTGTTTTCATATCTAATCTCCTTATTCATTTAAATAGTATAATATTATTACTCTAATCTTTTTGTACTCTCAGCAATCTTCCAAATAGTATGTTTTCTATTACTGTAAAAGTCTATCACACCAAGCAGTCTGGCATAAGCCTCAAGCATCACTGCTCCAAAAGTCCAAATTAAATATTTTGGTTTTAGGCTTAAATTTTTAATTAAAGTTTTAAAAATACTAAAGTTATTGGTTGTTGGAACTTCATAATAAGATATTTTTTTCAGCTCTAAATGACCACAATAAATTCTTCTCCTTTGTATTAGGAAATCTTTGATTGTTGTTGGGCCTTTATTGAATACAATAGCATTAGGCACATATTTTGCCAAAAAACCTTTTTTTTGAATTATCATAGCAATATACTCTTCATCAACTGCTGTGGTTGGAATTTCATTAATAATCTTCTTAAAGGCAATCAACTCTCCGAACTTTGGGTTTTTTAATGAAATTTTATGGTGTAAAAACCACAAAAGATTAACAGTAAAACCCATAAAATAATCTTTTTTGTTTATGGGCATCGGATGAGAAGCACAAATCCCAATATTTTTGTTTAAAAGAGGAAGGCAAAGCTTTTCTATGCAATCATTTTTTGGCATAGTATCAGCACTTTCCAAAACAAGTATTTTTGAACTCGCCACTTTAATGAAATTGTTTATTGCCAATACCTTGCCTCTTCGTTTATTTCTGGTGATTAATCTAATTATTTTGTTTTTCCTTGAAAAACTTTTTACAATTTCATTTGTCTTATCTATACTTCCATCTGAAACAATAATGATCTCTTTAATCCTAATTTGATTAAGTTTTTGGTCCAAAAGGGCTTTCAGTAATTTACTAATATTTTTTTCCTCATTAAAGGCCATTATTCCAATTGAGATATTCATAAACATTAAATATTACATATATTTAAATAATTTATTAAAACTCAGATACCTAAGAAATTAAATTAAAAATGGAATTAATAAACAGAAAAGAGTCCAAGATATTTTTAACATTTTTTATTATATACCTCTCCTTTGCAAGGTTTGAGCCTTGGAATGACACTGCTAAGCTTGATCTCACAAGAGCAATTGTTGATGAGCATCGCTTTGAGATAGATTCTTACATAAATGACACAGGGGATTATATAGGTAATACAGGTGACCGGGCTTATTATAAGAGCCATTACTATAGTGACAAGCCCCCTGGCGCTTCTTTTCTAACTGTTCCTGTTTATGCTGTTTTCAAGCTGTTTTTTGGAATGCCTAATACTGAGTTTAAACTATCTCTTTTAGAGTTCATGATAATAGCTTTCAGCTCTGTTTTGTTCTCATCTCTTTTAGTTGTTTTGATATATAAAATCTCCCGGTTTTTTGTAAAAAAAGAGGTGTATAGAATCCTGATTACAGTTATTTTTGGCTTAGGGACTATAGTCTTTGCATATGCAACACTCAGTTACAAATATGCTATAGCTAACTTTTTTGCATTTTTGTGTTTTTACTTAATTTTCAAGATGAAGCAAGAAAATAAATTCTCTAATAAAAACTTCTTAATTGCCGGTCTTTGTGGTGGATTTGCAATAATATGTGAATATTCAACTTCAATAATAATTCTTGCTTGTATAATTATGATTTTTGCATTAAAAAAATGGAAACAAGTTATTTCATTCTTACTTGGTTTTTCAATCACTTTTAGTCTATTATTTATATACAATTATTCTATTTTTGGCAATATATTTGACACAGCATATAATCATATGGATAATAAAATTGTTAGTGGGGTATTAACTAATTATGGGCCTGGTCTTATACCTCCTCATTTTATAAATTTCAATACAAATTTTTTTTATCCTTTATATTCATTAAAAGTGATTTTAAGGTTGTTATTTTATCCATCAAGAGGACTCTTTTTTTATTCTCCTATTTTATTGTTGTCTTTATTAGGTATTATATTTATGTATAAAAAATGTAAATTAAACACAATTTTGGTTATTTTTATATTTATTTCATTTTTGTTGTATAATTCTCAAATTCAAGATTGGGGTGCGGGTTCTTCTTTTGGACCAAGGTATTTGTATGCTATTGTTCCATTTTTAATTTTGCCTTTAATGTTTTGCTTTAAAAAGATTGATTTAAAGATTATTTTGTTACTTACTTTAGTATCAATCATTATAAATTTATTTGGAATGCAGGTTTTGATAAATGAACAACATGTTGAAGGAATTCCTATTATGGTTACATCTAGTTATATGGATAAAATGAAAACATGGCAACCTGTATCAAACCCCCTCTTCACTTATTACATGCCTCTGTTTTTCAGGTATGGCCCGCGTAGC
>CAZMCX010000061.1:1750-4905 GCA_964565125.1 uncultured archaeon | reverse complement strand
TTGCCTTTTGTAAAAGGCAGGATTTATAAATAGTTTTTTTCTAATATATTATTAGTAAATCCTTTTTTTTGAGATTAATTTTTTGGGTGATATTATGGTTGTAGCAAAGGTAAGGGAATCAGTAAGAAGCGATGTAGGAAGAGGAATAATAAGGCTTGGTAAAAAGCTTATGAAATCTTTAAAGCTAGAAGTTGGGGATGCAATTATAATAACGGGCAAGAAAGATGCTTGTGCTTTAGTATGGTCTGAACTTCCCGATGACGAAAACATAATTAAAATGGATGGAATCTTGAGGCACAACGCAGGAACAAGTCTAGATGAAGAAGTAGAACTAAAAAAAGTGGAATTAAAAGAAGCAAAAAAGATGCTTTTGGCCCCAACCCAAGAAATAAGTTTTTCTGCTGATTTTGTAGATTATGTTAAAGAAAAAATATTGAATATGCCATTACTTGTGGAAAACTCTTTGCTGATTAATGTGCTTGGAACTCAGTTACAATTAATAGTTACAAAAATGGAACCATCCCCTGGAAGAATTACTTGGGATACTGACTTAAAAATTGCTGACAAGCCAATGAAAGTTGCGGAGAAAACAAAAGGGATAAGATACGAAAATATTGGTGGTTTGGAGAAAGAAATTGAGGCAATAAGAGAAATGGTAGAGATACCAATGAAGAACCCAGAAGTATTTAGAAAATTAGGTATAAGCCCACCAAAAGGGGTTTTGTTACATGGCCCACCTGGAACTGGAAAAACATTATTGGCAAAAGCAGTTGCAAATGAAACTGACGCACATTTTATCGCTTTGAACGGCCCGGAAATAATGAGCAAATATTATGGACAAAGTGAAGAAAACTTAAGGAACGTTTTTAAAGAAGCAAAAGAGAATGCACCATCAATAATTTTTATTGATGAAATTGATGCAATAGCATCCAGTAGGGAAGAGGCCCATGGAGAGGTAGAAAAAAGAGTTGTTTCTCAGCTTTTGACAATGATGGATGGGCTGGAAGCACGGGGAAATGTAATGGTAATTGCTGCAACCAATAGGCCCGATTCTTTGGACCCGGCTTTGAGAAGACCAGGAAGATTTGATAGGGAATTACAAATTGGGATGCCAACAAGAATTGCAAGAAAAGAAATTTTGCAAATCCACACAAGGAATATGCCAATTACAATAAAAAAAGAAGAAATAAATTCTGATTTGATTTCAAAATTAAAAGAGCTTACTAGAGACGGAAAAAGGGAAATGGATTTATCAAAAGTTATTAAAGTTCTTGAATCTGACGATAATGTAAATAAAAAAATTGAAGATTTGTATAAACAAGTGGATAAAAATCTTTTGACTGATTTACTAAGGCAAAGCCTGGTTGCTTACCTTGCAGATGAATCAATTGGATTTTCTGGAGCAGATTTAGAAGTGCTGGCAAAAGAAGCAGCTATGCGTGCTTTAAGAAGAGTAATGCCACAAATAAAACAGGCAGAAGGAAATATATCCAAAAAAATATTAGATGGCATAATAATAACTATTGATGATTTTTTCGAAGCATTAAAGTTTGTTGAGCCATCGGCTATGAGAGACATTGCTGTTGAAATACCTAAAGTTAGCTGGGATGATGTTGGTGGTCTTGAAGATGTAAAGGCAAAAATAAAAGAAAGCATAGAATGGCCTATGAAATATCCTGAACATTTTAAAGTTGCAGGAATCACGCCACCACAAGGAATTATGCTTTATGGTCCCCCTGGAACAGGAAAAACTTTAATTGCGAAAGCAATTGCTAATGAAGCAAAGCTGAATTTTATTGTAGTAAAAGGACCTGAGCTTTTGAGTAAGTGGGTTGGAGAAAGTGAAAAAGGGATAAGAAAAATATTTGGCAGAGCAAGGCATGTTGCTCCGGCAATGATTTTCTTTGATGAAATTGATGCATTAGTTCCAACAAGGGGCAGAAGTAATAATGATGTTTCTGATAAGTTGACTGCACAATTACTTACAGAGATGGATGGGATAACAAAAATACATGATATAATAATTATGGGCTCTACAAATAGGCTTGATTTATTAGATCCCGCACTTTTGAGGCCCGGAAGATTTGATATTGCTTTATATGTTGGGCTTCCTGACAAAAACGCAAGAAAACAAATCTTAAAAGTTCACTCAAAAGACATGACATTATCAAGTACTGTAAAGTTCGAAGAAATTGCTGAGAAAACTGAAAACTATTCTGGTGCTGATTTGAGAGGGGTTTGTGTTGAAGCAGGATTGGAAGGAATAAGGCGAGCAATAAAAGAAAAAAGAGATTTAAAAGAAGTAACAATGAAAGACTTCCTCGAAGCAATTAAGAAAATAAAGCCAAGTGTAGATAGTGCAATAGTAGAAGGTAAAGATGTAAATGTGAGGTAGGGGAACAAACTTTCCCCTTTGAGTTGGGGCCATAAAGCCAATTTGCATTGAGCAAATTGCTTTTGGGTCTAAAACAATTTTTCTTGACAAAAATTGTTTTTTACCATAAGGCCCAAATTTTTTTCTAGTAAACTATTTATATTAATTTATTCTATCTTATAAATGCGTAAAGTAAGACAAAAAAACAAAAAACATTACTGCACTAATCTCTTAAAATCTCAGAAAGGCCAGGAAAGCATTGTATTTGAAGTTCTTATTGCAGTTATATTAATGACATTTGTTTTTGTTATTGGGGGTTTTGCAATGAAAGCCCTAAATGAAACAAAATGCTCAAAAGAAATTGATTTATCTATGAGTCAGCTTGCAAGTGCAATAGAGAAAGCAGGTGCAACAAGTATTGGGACATATTATTACAAGTTCTCGCCATCATCTTGCTTTGGAGGTAAAAGTAAGAATGTTACCTATGAACTAAAGCCAGAAAGTGCGACTTTGTGTTCATCTTATTGTCCAGGATCTACTTATTGTTATCTTTTAAAATATTTAAATAATGCAGATCCAGTCAGTCCATTGAGATATAAATGTGTTAATATTTCTCAATATGCGGAATTAAATACTGCGAACTGTACGAATTCACTAGAATATGAAATAATGGATATTAGCTCAGGAATAATTTTCCACCCCGGAGATTATATCTTTGAATCCAAATCTTTGACAAGTCCATCAATTTGTATTTATTATAACCAATAAGTGGTGCTATGAT
>CAZMCX010000061.1:0-1650 GCA_964565125.1 uncultured archaeon | reverse complement strand
TATGATTGAATTTATTATTTCAAAAATAGGCATTTTGCTTTTTGCGGTAGCTACTGCATCAGTACTAATATTTTTTTCATTGGGAATGAAAGATATCTTTGTTGCAGAACAAGGAAGAGAAATTGCATCAGCAATCATTAAGCAGGCAAAAGGATTATCTGAAACAGAGGCCTTGTGTACATCTTTGAGGTTGAATCTGCCAAGATATATTGATATTTATGGCTCTACAGAAACTTTTTCTTTGTCTGCATTAAATTATTTTTTTAAGATTTCAAAAGTTGGTATTGGAAACGATCAAAACTCAGTTGTTTTTGGAATTTATAAAAAGAATGGAAAAAAACTTGGGCCAATTTTTGCAGTTGATAGTTTTAATACTTATTCGCAAATAAGTTTTGTAGGAGACCCCCTAGATTCAGTTAATCAAGGGGATACCTTAACTTGGGATCCAACAAGCTCATTAAGTAATGTAGTTTATGTTGTAAAAACTGTAATAAATGGTGAAGAAACAATCCATTTTGTTAGGTGTGGGTATAACAAAAAAAGTGCAGAACGGTACAAAAGTTGTTATAATAAATTTAAAGATATGGCTATCCCGGGGGTTTACTGTGTTCCGAAAGAAGATTAAAAAACAAAGCAATAAGCAAAAAGGCTTTATAGGGCATTCAGGCCCTCATTTCCGTGAACGCTTTTCTAAAGGGTTCATAGGTGCAATTGGTGATGACCTGCCAAGCTTGGTGCCGATATTTTTTTCTTTGCTGATTTTTTTTGGAACTCTTTCTTTTGTATTTGTTACTCTGGGCGAAAGAAATTCATATTTAGAAAAATATTTTGAATCAATATCAGTTTCAAAAGAAATTTTAGGAAGCAGTTTTTATTCAGGGTATACAGATTTTGATATGAGAGTTAAAGGTGTAAACACAACTGAAAAATATGCGGTTGGATTAATTTATAATCCTGAACTTTTAGGAAATAATATTTTCGATGAAGCTTATTTTATTCAAAGTTTTGATAATCAGGGTGCAGAAGAGTTCTTGATACCAACAACTGAAAATATTTTTTTTTGTACTGTAAAAAAAAGCATTTGTGAGGCCCAATTAGACTTTAATTATTTTGCGTATTTTAATGACCCTGATTTTATAAGTCCATTTGATTTAGAAATAATATTCAAAAACAGCGAGCCTTTAACTTATCTTTATCCAGTTACTTTGTCAACAAGCAAGGGGTCATTTAATGTGTATTTATATGTGATTGTGTGGTAAATATGGCGTGTGGAAAAATGGATCAGAGGGGGCAGGCAGCAGTTACGGATGCATTATTTTTCTTAACCATAGTGGCGGTTGTTAGTGTGTTAATGTTTACAAATGCGATGGGATACGGAAAAAATCTAATAGATACAAGTGTTGAATATTATGAAAATACATATATAATTTCTGCACTGAAAACATTGTATGCGGTAAGTAGCCCACTTGAACCAGACGAGTATGATGTTTTTAAGAGTAATTATAATGATAATCTGTTTACAATGTTGAAAAAGGATTATTATTTGGATTCTGTTTTATCAAATGAAATGAAAATAAAAGTAATGAAATCTTTGGGTAAAATAATGTTGCCAATAAACAAAAATAAAAATTATCTTTTTTATATTTATAA
>CAZMCX010000060.1:0-4991 GCA_964565125.1 uncultured archaeon | reverse complement strand
AAAGAATTGGGGCTTAGGGTGATTTTGTAGGTAGACTTACTATAAGAAAAGCAAAGAAAGGGGAATCTAAAAAATTCAATAGTCTAGAAAAAATTATTTTCCAAGATAGTTACTATACAAAAATAAACTACTCTTTAACACACGAAAAAATTACTGAAAAAGACTATTTTATTAATTACAACTCAAAAACAATTGGCACCTTATCAATTGGAAACTCAACAGAATTTAACGGAAAATTTGGAATTGGAATTATTGGGCTAAAAAAAGAATTCAGGCATAATGGATTTGGAAAAAAGATTCTCGAATTTTGCAAAAGATTTGCAATAAAAAATGAAGAAACACAAATATTTTTGTCTGTGCCCGATTTAGATACGGAAACAATTTCTATTTTTGAAAAGCTTGGTTTCAAAAAGCATCATTTAGAAACAAATATAAAATACAAAGATGGCACTGGATTTCTAAGATGTAGAAACGACCAATTAAAGCATTTAATTCTAAAAAATGGCGATTATAAAAAGTTAGAGTGGCAAATAATGTGCTTGGAAATTTAAGACAATCTTTTGGGTACAAAACTTATGAAACATTTCCTCAGTTTAGGAAAAATAAAAAAATGTAAAACTCTCTTTCTACATGCAGATTCTATAAAAGAAAACAAATTAATTAGTTTCTATAATAAGTTTGGATTTAAAAAGATTGCAATAGTCCTGAAAAAACAACAGTAAACTATTTACTTGTAAATCTATCTTTATGGATGCGTTCCAACTTTTCCATTTGGCAGGCAATATCAAGGCCTAATTTAGTAAAAACTTTTTTTACATTATTATTTATTTCTAGTTCCATTTTCTCTGTAATTTTTATATCGCCATAAAAAGTATGTAGTAATTCATGAGCGAGAATAACTAACATTAATAGCTTATCCACCCTTACCTTTAAAGTAAGTGGCGAAGAAAAACTCGGTCCAGGCCAGTCCACAATAAATACATTTATTTCATTTTTTGCCCAGGATTTATTAACAACTTTCGGAATTAATGCCGTTATTTGTCTAAGTTCTTCAGAATATTTTCTTTCAAAAGATTTTCCCATCTTTTTTACGTCTTCCCAAGAATGACTCACATCATTAGATTTATTTAAAATTTCAAAATAAACAAAGGAATATATAAAATTCAATTTCATAATGATGACTAGCTACAAAGCTTTTAAAAACAGATATAATTTAACTGTTATATGGCAATAAAATATAAAATAAAAAAAGTAACTCTAAAACTACTTAAATCGCAATTCATAACTTTTTACCCCCATTTAAAACACAAAAAACTGCAGATTATAAAGCCAAATGCATATATTGGATACGCCTACGATAATAGAAAAATAATTGCAACACTTATTTTCTCAGAATTAATTGATCTACCATTTATTTGGCAACTAGAAAGAATAAGCGTAATAGGTGGGTATCTAAGAAAATGTGTCGGAAGCAATCTTTTACGACTAGTTGAAGAAAAAATAATAAGAGAAAATGGGAAAAAGATTCTTGTATTTGTCTCAAAAACAAATAAGATTGCACAGAAGTTTTATAAAAAGAACAAATATAAAAAGGAGGCAAAAATTAAGAATTTAAAAATGGGAAAAGAAGATATGTTCATTTACACAAAAGAAATATTACAATAATTTCCCAAATACATAAACATCAAGATACTTTCCCTCATCAGTAAGTAGAGCTTTTCTTTTTGTACCTTCTAGATTAAACCCATTTTTTTCCGCCATTCTTATAGAACCAGTATTCTTTACAGCAACTTCTGCTTCTGCTCTTTTAAATCCTTTCTTTTTTGCATGTTCTAAGGCATATTTTAATAGTTTGGTCCCTATTCCTTGGCCTTCAAATCCCGGATAAACACCCCAGCCAAGACCAATTATGTGTTTTTGTCTGCCCGTCTTTCTAAAACTATAACCTAATTGCCCAACAATTTTTTTTGATTTTTTGTCAATTGCAATAAACATTTTAAAGGTTGAATTTTTTGGAGACAGACGTTTGAGTAGCTGTTTATATCTTTTAGAAGTATACTTATTACTGCCGGTATAAATCCAAGTTTTTTGTTTTAATCCTTGTTTTGAAACTTCTGCAATGCCTTTTGCGTCAGAAAGCCTTGCCTTTCTAATAGTAATATTAGCCATAACTAAAAGAAGTTACAAAAAGATTAAAAATAGATTTAACTAATTTTACATATGGCAATAAAAAATAAACTACTTTTATCAGAATTAAAAAAAGTAATCTCACTAGATAAAGAAGCTAGCAAAGAAATTTCTTGGTGGAGCAGAACATCAAAAGCAGAATTTAGGGAGCTAAATAAATTAGGCAATATTTATGCAATTATCCAAAAAGATGTTGTTGGCTTCATTAGATTAAAGGAAGACAAAAGGTACAAACAAAAAACAAGTTATTTAGAAGATGTTTATATCTCAAAAGATTTTAGAGGAAAAAATTTTGGCAAAAAAGCCCTTAAAGAATTACTAAAAACTATAAATTACAAACTAAAAATAATAAGCCCGTTAAAATTACAAAAATACTATGAAAGTTTAGGGTTTAATGCAAAATACATTGTTTTAGAATGGCCCCAGCAAATAAAAGATATTTTATTATAGATTTGTCCCAATATATACATCGTATCTGATTGTGAATTTCTATATTATTTTGCTGTTGTGAAAGTATGTTTTCATAAAAATAGACAAATGG
Source organism: uncultured archaeon (assembly GCA_964565125.1). Lineage (GTDB taxonomy): Archaea > Iainarchaeota > Iainarchaeia > Iainarchaeales > 0-14-0-20-30-16 > JAQTTP01. Next base: position 2,263 of record CAZMCX010000060.1, on the reverse strand, counting down.
GCCAAAAAAAGCATAGTTATTTAAATATAGTGAAAGTATACTTTCATATGTACCTAGATAGAACAGAAGAACCAAAGATATACAAAACCCTGCTTACTAGCAAAGAGGCGATTGCTTTAATTGGTCCTCGGCGAGCCGGAAAAACCACAATTGCACAAAAATTGCTCGAAGACTGGAAAAAAACGGGCGGTACAGGAAAATATTTTGATTTAGAAGCCATGGGGGCACCAGCATCCATAGCAGAGCTAAATACAGAATTAGAAAAAGTACCACACGGTGGACTAATTGTTTTAGATGAAATTCAAGTTTTAAAAGAATGGATAAAAATTGTCAGAGAAGAAATTGAATATAAAAAACATAAAATAATAATAAGTGGATCTAGTGCTTCTTTATTATCTAAAGAGATTGCATCATCGCTTGGTGGCAGAGCAATACCTGAAATTGTTTTACCAATATCCTATTCTGATGCAAAAAAGTGGGGCCTTACATCAATAACTGATTATTTAAAAATTGGGGGTTACCCAGAATGTGTTTTGAGGCCGTATGATGCACAAAAATTACATAAACTTTATCTTGAGCTTACAGTTTTGCGTGATGTAGCCGCAAGAAAGGGGATAAGAGAAATTAAGCCATTACTTGATTTAGCATTAATTTTATTATCCGAGCCAGGAAAAACAATATCTGCAAAGAAAACAGCATCTGCCATAAAAATAAGCCAGCCAACATTTAGGTCTTTTGTTGATGCATTAAATGATGCCTACCTTGTTCTTTCTGTCTTACCATTTTCTAGATCCCCTCGAGAAAAAATTGTTGCGGATGCAAAACATTATGCTTATGATGTGGGAATACAAAACTCAATAAGCGTTTCAACAGAAGAAGATATTGGAAGAAAATTTGAAAACTTAGTTGCCATTGAGTTAATAAGGCGAGGGTACAACATATCATATTTAAAAACTGAAAAAGGAGAATGTGATTTTTTAGCACAAAAAATTGGTGAAAAAGGCCTTGCAATACAAGTTTGGAGTGGAACAGGAAATATTCCTGAAAGAGAATTTTCCGGATTAGAATTGGGAATGAACATTGCCAAAAGCAAGGGATTATTTTTAACAAAAAACAAAATTAGTTTAGAAAAACTGAAAAAAGAGATTACAATAAAAACAATAGAAGACTGGCTTTTAGAAACTCAATAAAGTCCCTTAACTACTCAGTGTTCGTAAATAGTTTCCTAGTTTATAATAAACCCATTTCTGGTTTGGGAAATGTGCTTGTTCTAACAATTCCTTAAAAGAAAGCCACTTATAGTCAATATGCTCGGAACTTAATTCAGGTTTATTTTTTTTAGTAATGGCTGCAAAATGAGTTATATATGCCTTTCTTAAGTTTCCTTTGCTTGTGTAGGTATGCATAGTAACAAAATATTTGTCTTTCAGGCTGTAATCTATAATTCCTGCTTCTTCTCTTAATTCTCGTTTTACAGTCTCTGTTGTTGTTTCTCCTTCTTCAATTCCACCTTTAGGAATATTCCAATATTCTTCATTTTCTATATTATGCCTTAAAAGCAAAAACTTCTTTAGATTTGGATTAAATAGTAATGCCCCTGCACCATTTCTGATTATAAATTCAAAATCTTTGTTTAAAGTTTCTTGCTTATTTCGAATTTTTCTTAAATATATTAAGTCTTTTTTATTATTTTTGTTAATTACATCAAAATATTTAGTAGAAATCCCAAAACCAGCAATATACCATAATTTAACTAATTCATCTAGTAATTCTTGTGGCTTTTTACTGTCAAGATAATCATCTAACTCATTTTCTTTAATATAAACAATTTCCGTAGGACATTTTATATCTTTTAGCAATTTATTTATTTTTTCTTCTCTGCCATTTTTAAATAACACTACTAACAGTTTCAATTTGTCAAGATTCAATTCATCATAAAGAACATTTGCTGATGAAAAATCCATTCTATTATTTGCCAAGATTTCTTTTATTTTTTCAAAAGTAGAAAAATAAGAAATATAGCCCATAACACAAAACCGCCATCAATACAATCTTTTAATTGCTTACAACCAACAATTTAAAGGAATGCAGAAACCCGCAGATTTTTCAAATATGTTAAACATATAGATGTAAAGATCAGAAATAAATTTAAAGACATGTTCTTTATATCGAACACATGTTCTTTATACCAAACAGGGAAGCAATGAGAAAATATTTATACTACCTTAACATATTTTATGCATATGATTAGTTTTATAAAAGA
>CAZMCX010000059.1:0-5090 GCA_964565125.1 uncultured archaeon | reverse complement strand
CTGTAGCTTTTCTTTTTTTAAAAAGAAAAGGTTAGAGTGCTGGAGGCAGGACTTGAACCTGCGAAGGCACTAAGCCAACAGATCTTGAGTCTGTCCCGTTTGACCGCTTCGGTACCCCAGCCCAGGGTCAAATTACCCCGTAAGTTTATAGTTAATATAATATATCTATATCTAATACATAATATTTATAAATAAAATCTTTGATAGCCCCTTATTTTTAAAGACAGGGCGAGGATGGCAGAATGGCTAATGCGCCGGTCTCGAAAACCGGTGTCTTCTAGACTTGTGGGTTCAACTCCCACTCCCCGCTTAAATAATTAGTCTTTTTCCAAATACTCAAGCACTTTATCTGGTTTTTCTTCCTTAAAATATTCAAAAACTTGTTTCAAATCAAAGGATTTTTTAAATCCAGAACCATAAAGATTATCAAAGAACACAGTCTCTGCTGTTGTTATTGCCCCGTCCCTTATTGCTTTTAGATCCATATTTTTTATTTTCTGCTCTATTACCGACAGATCTTTTTCAACATCAACAATAAATCCTTCTCTTTTCTTTATTATTTGCAAGATGTTTTTCTTATACTCATCTATTTCTCCAACAAGCTTTACTTTTACATAAGGTTCTAGTACAACCTCTTTTCCTAAAAAAGAATAAGTCACGGGCTCTAAACCCTCAAATATAACTTCTTGGTCTTCAAGGCCTTTAGAAACATCCAATTCCAAGTACTTATACTGCCTTTGGACAGGAATCTCAACAAACTCTATTTTTTTAGATTCTGTGTCATAAATAACAATGCCTTTCCTGTGCTTAATTTCTATTTTCCTAACTTGGGTATTTATTGTTGAACCTGGAATCATAAACACCCCTGAATCCAACTCAAAGATTTTATGTTGATGGATATGACCATTAACATACAAATCAAACCCCTGCGGCAGATCCTTATACTCTAAAGTAGCAACCATTTCGTCATTAAAAGGCAAAAGTTCCTTAAATGACTGATGCAAAACAAGGATGTTTTTCCCCTCTTTAGGAACAAAAGAAAGTTTCTTCAAAGCATCTCTTGCTACTTGCTCAGGAACCCCCTTCATTCCAAAAATATTAACTACTTCTTCTCCTTTCTGAACTTTACAATATCCCGCATGCAAACAAATAGCATATCCTGCATTTTCCAGTACCTCTAAAGGTCCATCTTCTTTCATTTTGTATTCGTGAGTTCCAGGAATAGCAATTATTGGCATCCCAAAAGTAACTTGGCTGTTGTGCTGCCTTCTATCTACAACCTCTATCACCTTTGCTTTGGACTCAAAACTTTTAAACAGCTGCAGAATAGAAAAAGTTTTAGATAAACATTCCTCGCCTGGGCTCGAGCTATCGAATATATCTCCAGGTAAAACAATCAGGTCTGCCCGCTCTTTAGCAATTCTAAAAGCTTGCTCAGTATAGATATAGGAATCAAGCTCGATTTTATGCTTAGAAAAGCCTAAATGGGTATCAGAAATAAAAGCTATACGCATAAAAAATCACAGTCGGTCCAATTTTTTCTCTATTTTATTCTTATAGACCAAATATATTTTATCTGCTTCGCCTAAAAAACACCCAGTTTCAAAGACACCTGGAATTTGCCTTGTCTTGTATTCCAAGTCATCAAAAGAGATTTCTTTGCTTAATTCTAAGTCAATCAAATAATTCCCGCCAACAGTTCTGTAATTTCTGCCATCTATCTTTCTTAACTTTGCTTCGCCAAAAGCGCTTAAAGAATTTAGAGTATGTTTCACACAAAAAGTAGACACCTCAAAAGGAATAGTCAAATTATAGTAGTTTTCATATCTCTCTGCCTCAAGAAATACAAACACCTTAGAAGCCATGTAGGCGATAATTTTATCTATAACTAAAGAAGTTGTATCTGTCTTGATGTAATTACAAAACTTATCTGCAAAACTCCCAAACTCTATTACCAAGTCTATGTGTTCTTCAGGTTTAGCCAAAGAAATATTGAACTCACTTAGAACATGGGCAATTTCTAAAGAAGTAGGCACAACCCTGAGCTTAAGGTCTTTAATTACATTATGTAAAGCCATTTGCTTTATTATCTTCAGGGAAGTTTGGGATGTTCCTAAAGCAATAACTTTATGTTTTTCTAAGTGTTTTTCTAAGAACCCGTCTATAAAAGTATATGACAACATTGTATAATATAAACAAAACTATTTTTTATTAGTTTGTTTTTCAATATGGCAAAAAGGATATTTGCATCAATTACTAAATCCATTAAATGCTCCTTCTTTTTGATAACTGTTTATTTAAATCTCTTCCAAGTTTTATTGCATCTTCCTCAGTGAAATTACTCTTTGCCTTGAACTGCTTTATAAATTCCAAATCTTTTATTTTTCCAACAAAAGCCTCTCTGGCAACTGCACTCCAGTTAATTTCACAAAAAAGGTCCATCTTACTTTTCAAATCTGTGGGAATTGATAAAGTCATAGTAGCCATAAACACCACCTCTTTTTATGTGTAAATACATATATACACAGAATATATTTAAACTTAGTGATTCAAAGAAAATCAAACAAAGAAAATAACCTTTTAAAGCCTAATGTCTATTTTATAACATGGAAATAATAAACGCAAAGGCAAAAGACGCCAAAGAAATCCAAAAAATAATAAAAGAATTAACAATACCAGCAAAGTCCAAAGAAGACGGTGGATTTGTGGATTATTCAATACCCAAAATTGGTACTATCTCCAATAGAATAAAGAACTCTGACTTTTGCTATATCGCATCAGACAGAAAGAAAGTTATTGGCTTCAATATAGCTTATGAGCAAAAAGCCCTAAAAAAGATAGACAAAGACAGAGACCCAGTTATAATCTACTTCTCAAAGTTAAAGGAAAAGGACTTCATCTATTGGGATCTATTGGGGGTTATAAAACACAAGCAAGACCAAGACATTGGTGCTGAGCTCACAAACAAACTTGTTTCCGATGCCAAGGAAAAAGGATATAAGGCAATATATGCAGTAATTGTAGAAAAACCACATTACAACCCAGCATCAACAAACTTACTTAAAAAAGAAGGCTTTTCAAGAAAAAGCGGATTAAAAGTAAAGGATCTAATTTTTGGAATATATAAGTTGAAACTTTAAAGACTAAGTAGGGCAAGGACAGTATTAGTCAGGCCATAAAGAAGCAATACCTAAAGACAAATTAAACTAATCAGGATGAGATTTAACCCTACAAGAAAAAGAAAAGAACTAGTTAGTTCAACTTTTGAAAGGAGCACTAACATCTTGTAAAGCATTATAGGTTCCTTTAGCAACGGCTTTTCCTATGTTTTCAGGTTTATTTCCGTTAAGCATATTCTTAGTAACCTTTCCTGCATCTGTTAACATATTGTCCACAATACCTTCAGGGCATTTTAGGCTATCAAAGTTAATTTCTTTGACATCTATGAATTTCTTCAAAGTACTTGCATTGCTCTTTGCCCCTTGGACTAAGTTAAACAATAGGTAAACTCCTAACAGAATAAATCCTACACTTAACAGGGATGAGTTATTCATCAATCCAAATACCAATATTCCCAATAATAACACGATCAACAATTTCATGATATCACTAAATATAATATATATATGTATATAATTAATATAACATGGCTTTATAAAGCTTACTTGGGCTTTTTTCGGGATTTTCCTTCAGGAATAGTCACATTCCACCACCGCCACCGCCAAGGCCCTTCAGAAGATCACCATACTGATCTCCCATTCCACCTAAGGCTTCTTCTTCACCACCAGAATCACCTTTATTCAAGATAAGGTAGACTACAATAATTACTGCTGCAACATAAATCCCATAAGATTCATAGGAAGTGCCCTTTATGAAATACAAAATTGCGATATAGATTACAAAAATTATCAGTACTTTCTTCTCCTTAGACATAAAGGCAGCAACACCGGCAACTATAATCATAAGCCAATATAATCCATACTGCGACGCTACCATCATCACAAACATAGAGATTATAAAGGAGAAAATTTCCATTCAGATCAACCCTTGAATATCTCCTTACCATAAGTCTGGTAAAGATATAATCCCAAAGCCATCCAAATCAGAACATCGTGCTGATAAAACACTAAAAACATCATTATGATAGTATACAAAATAGCCACTTCTGGGCTGCCCAGTTTTCCTTTTGCCCATGCAAAAACTGTTATACTGACATAAAGAAACAGGGCTAACCATACATCTCCCTTGAATGTCCCTACATCCGCAACTAACAGAATCCAATCCATATTATCACTATATAACACAATTTTGTTTTTATAGTTATCCTTGCTTCATCATTTTCCTGTTTTTTAAAAGCCCAGTGAAAAATACTGAACCCCAAATCAAAGATGAAGTAAATCCTAGGCCCATTAATAACATTAAAACATAAAAACTTGAAGCAATTTCAACATATTTCCAAGCCAGGAAGTATATCAGAATAGCTGACAAAGTCCAAAACGGTATTCCTTCTATTCCCACATTTCGTACATACCCCATTATAACAAAAGCGATTATTACCTGAAATAAAGGTTTTGAAATTGAAAAGATTTGCATAAACACAATTGGCAACAATATTATTACCACAAATGCCAAAGCAATTGCAATTATTATTGACCCCTTTTCATTTAACTTACTAATCATAAACATTACCTTCTAATAAACGGCGGCGGAATTGGAGGCCTTCTATGTAATCCTGCAGAATTGGATACTGGGGGCGCATCCTCAAACATCCTTTTCCTTTCCATTTCTTCCGCTGCTTTTTGGCGCGCCATTTCATGCTCTTGGGCACCCTCTCCAATAATATTCTGGCCAGCAAAGAAGAAATCTGTCATTATTCCTGCAACACCAACTCCTAACAAAGTATATATTACAAACATGGTTCCAAACACAGCCCAGTTTGCAATAAGGATAAAATATCCCATAAACACAACCATTATTATCTTTATTAGTTTATTCTGGATATACTTGTTAACAAACCCAAGAATAGCAATAAAGGCAAAGATTTTTATTATGAAGACAAAGTCCCCAAAAAACTCCCCCAAGCCAATCAA
>CAZMCX010000058.1:0-5097 GCA_964565125.1 uncultured archaeon | reverse complement strand
AAAGTTGCTTCTTACCAAAGCAGTTTTATAAAAAAATAAAATTGACTTTTTGCCAAGAAGTTAATTTCTTTAAACATCAAACCCTTGATACAATCTTTTCTTTTCAAAATTAGTGAAGAGTGGGCTTTGCATAACTCCTTCTAGGAATATTGAGCCCATTTTCTTTCTGTTTAGCTTGTAGTCGTGGACAAACATCTCAAACATCTTCTTTGAATGGATGACCCCTAAAACACTTGTGCCTAGCTCGTGCTCTTTGTTTTCGAATAATTCTTTTAGGTAAGGGTAAGTGTTTTTTTGCATTTCAACAAGGAACTTCTGCTTGCTGTTTTTAAATAAATCGCCAAGAGGATCAATACTCTTTTTTGTTTTTTCTAGGAGTTTTACACAAGCCTTTTTCTTGTAAGACGAATCTCTGCCAGTAATTTCTGTCTGAACCCAGCTTTGGAACTCATCTAAAGGTCTGCTTTCTTCGAACATAATAAAATAAGGGATTTATTTTTTATATATGTTATGATAATAGTAAAAACCCAGGCCTTATTATCTAAACGAATAATTTATAAAGAAGTTAATTTTTATTTATCAATATGAATTTGAATTATATTTTTCTAATAATGATTTTATTAATTTTTCTTTTGTTTATAAGCGGCTGTGTTAAAAGCCCCACAAACTCACAAGATAACAATTTAGATATAAACAACGAAAAAATAGATTTGCCCCTGATAGAACAACAAACAGAAGCTAATATTATGCAAGAAGAAATAATTGCTCCAAAGGATGTGATTGTCCTGGTTCCTAAACTCCAATCTTGGAAAAAAGAGGATGGTATTCGAATTTCAGGGATAAGTTCTAGTACTATTTTTCAAGATAATCAGTATTGGATGTATTATACCGGGAATGGAATAGAACTTGCAAAATCTGGTGATGGATTGGATTTTTATTATGTAAAAAATATAATTAGTGCAAAAGATATAAGTGATGTAGATATGGTAAGTAATCCCTCAGTCTTTAAAACAAAAGATAACAAATATAGAATGATTTTTGAAGGTAGCAAAATGCACCCAAATAAACAGACAAGAAAACTTTATAGTGCAATATCTTCAGATGGAATGATTTGGATAATAGAAGAGGGAGTGAGGTTTCAGGATATTGGTGATGGAAAACCAGGTGAACTTTTTACTTCTGTTCCGGAAATTATTAGATTAGATGATGGAAGGCTGCGTATGTATTATACAAGAGGAATAACTTCTGCAACCGCCTTATCTGATGATGATGGGCTAATATGGGTCAAAGAAACAAATCTAGATCTTGGAAAGATTGCAATAGATCTTGATATTGTTAAGCTGGATAACAATAGTTATAAATTATTTTTTACAACATTTGCTGATGAGTTTGGTGTTGGTGAGCAATGGATAACTAGTGCAAGTTCTAATGATGGAATTAATTTTGTGTTAGACAAAACTAAATTAGTTGAACCAAGCACACATGGCGGCCTGATTACTGACCCTGATGTAATAAAAATTGGTAATGGGTATAGAATGTATTATGGTGAATTTAAAAAAGGACAAAATGAGGTATATGATGGCGAGTCTAATATCCTGAGCGCTTTTTGTATTGATTAAATTAGTGACTTTCTTCGAATATAAAAAGAATTAGGAAAAAACTTTTATCAGAAGTCCGAGAAGACTCCTTCCTTTAGGCAGGAGATGAATCGTACAAAACCAAAAAGGATATAAATAAGCCGTGATTATTAATAACATATGATATTAAGTGGTAAACAATTTACAACAGTAATAATAAAATTAGGTAAATTCCAAGAATTAGATTATACAATGAGAACATTCAATAAAATATGCCAACAGATAATGGATTATGGTTGGAAACAAAAAACTTGGAATAAAAATAAATTACATTATGGAACCTATAAAATGCTAAGAGAACAATATCCTAAATTCAGTAGTGCAATGTTACAAACAGCAAGAGACCAAGCAAGTGAAATATTGAAAAGAACAATTAAATCAAAAAGGCAATTATTAAACCCAATTAAACAACCGTATTCAGGAATAAGGTATGATAAAAGATGTTTAAGTATTATGTTTGATAAAAACATAATATCAATAAATACTACTTTTGGACGGATAAAATTACCGTTTAAATTAGCTAAATATTATGAGCAATATAACGATTGGATTTACACAAATGCACAATTAATCAGACGCAAAGATAAGAATTATTACATTAATATTCAAATGTATCAAGATTTACCCCCCAAACAAAAAGAATGTAAGGTATTAGGAATTGATTTAGGCATTAAAAAAATAGCCGTTACAAGCGATAACGCATTTTATCATTCTAACCCTTTGAAAAATATAAAAGGCAAATATCAAAAATTGAAGCGCGATTTACAGAGAAAAGGCACCAAGTCTGCTAAAAGACTATTAAAAAAAATTAGTGGAAAGGAAAACCGTTTTGTTCGTAATGTAAATCATTGTACAAGTAAAAAAATAGTAAATACCAACAATACTGTATTTGCTCTTGAAAATTTGAAAAACATTAGAAACAACACAAAAACATACAACAAAAAACTAAATAGAATGATAGGTAATTGGAGTTTTGCACAATTACAATCTTTTATACAATACAAATCCGAAAGACGGGGTAAAAGCGTAATTCACATAAAACCCGATTACACAAGCCAACAGTGTAGTAAATGTGGCTGTATTGAAAAGACAAACCGTGCTGGCAATATTTTCAAATGTGTTGAGTGTGGTTTTCAATTAGATGCCGATTTGAATGCTTCAAGAAATATCGCAAGAATTGGTAGAACCGATTTTTTGCAGGGTTTAGTCAATAATCCAAATGTAGGAATTGTTGATGGCAAAGCAGTAGAAATGCTGGATTGAGTCGGAGATTACTTACAAGTCTCTTCCTTTAGGGAGAGGTAGTTGACAATTAATAATTAGAAAAGAAGTAAGCAAATAATCTATAAGTGCAATCTTTTTTGTAATAGGTTGCTTATTGCTATAAGTACTTGTTCTACTTTTGGGGTGGAGAATCGTCCTGCTTTTATTAGTGTTTCTCTTATAGTTATAAAATTATGTAGGTTTATTTCTAGGTTATAGAGTATTTCTGCGTTGTATAATGCCTTTAAAATTGTGTGATACTCTTCTTTTCTAAGGCGTTCAAAAAGTGGGCTTATAGAATTTATTTCTTTTTGTGATAACACCATTCCGAGGATATGTATTAAGTTGTTAGCATTGGGGGCATATCCTCTGTCTCCGGTGATAATATATTTTAGCTTGTCTCTGGCTCTCGAGATTTCTCTTGCAACCTGCCCTTTTTCACTTTGATCGTATTCTTTTTGTTGTCTTAGTTTTTGTTCTCGGTGTTCTTGGTAATACTGTCTTGCAAATCGCCTTTTATTTTCTCTGCCTGCCGTGCTTTGTTGATAGGCTTTTACCCTTTGTTTTTCAAAACTTGTTTTTCCTATTCGTCTTTTATATTCTCTGTGTGTTTCTTGTGTTTCTTCTTCGCTTAATTCTGCAATTAATTGCCTTACCAACCCGCGCCTCTTTTTTAGCATTTCACGCCCTTCTTTTAGCTTTATGGGGGGTAGGCCACTGTTTATTGAAGCATCAATAAGCTTTTTGTGTAGATAATTTAAGTGTTTTAGTTTAGCAATGTGTTTTATTAGGGGGTTTGGCGGCATAACAATCAGAAAGAATAAGGAAGGAAGAAATAAATATCTTTGTTTAGCAATTACAGTCATCTTTACAATCGTCATGCCCGCACCCGCAACTGCAGGAATGCTCTTGCAATTTTTTTACTTCTTCTTTGCTTAGGACTTTTACTAGCTTAATTTCAAAAACTAAATCCTTCCCTGCTAAAGGGTGGTTTAGAACTGCAGAAATAGTATCTTTTTCTATTTTGCTGATTTTTAGATGCATTGGACCCATGTTAGTCATCATTTCGGTTTCTAGGCCTTCTTTTATTATGTTTTGGTCTTGGAATGCTGCTTTTGGGATCTTAACTTCTTTTGTGTTCTTTTCTCCATAAGCTTCTGCTGCTTTGATAGTAACTTCTTTTGATTTTCCTACCTCTAATCTTTTAACTGCATCGTCAAAGCCTTTTATTACCATTCCTGCCCCAATTTGGAATACAAGGGGGTCTCTTCCTTTGGAAGAATCAAATACTTTTCCATCAGTGAACTTACCTGTATATTCCACTGCTACATAATCATTATTTTTTGGTTTGCCTATTTTTGTAGGGGGTAAATCCTTCTTCTCCACTTTTTTTTCAACCTTCTTTTTAGTACCTGCCATGAAATCAACTCCAAATTATTTATATAATTAGTTTACCAAAGTTTTAAATTATGTGCCTGAATTTGTTATATTCTTTTTTAAGTTTTGCTTCTTTTATTGCAAACATGGCAATGACGACAACGGGCTTCATAAATCTCTTTTGCACCAACAATAACTACTTTGTCTGAGTAAGATGCGGGCTTTCCATTTATTAAACGCTGACTGCGAGTTGCGGGTTTTCCACACTTAATACAAACTGCTGATAACTTGTCTACTTTTTCAGCAATTGCTAAAAGGGTTGGCATCGGTCCAAAAGGTTCTCCACGAAAATTCGTATCTAATCCAACTACAATAACTCTTAATCCTTTTTCTGCTAGTTGGTTGCAAATATTTGGAAGGCCCATATCAAAAAACTGGGCTTCATCTATTGCTGCTACTTCTGTCTTTGGATTTGATTTAAGTATTTCTAGAATTTGTTGGCTGTCCTTTACTGGGGTTGCATCTAAAACCATTTTGCTGTGGGAAGCAACTTTTTCAAGATTGTATCTTAAATCTATTTCGTGTTTGAAAACTTGGGTTTCTTGTTTTGCAATTTTTGCTCGAGTTACTCTTCTAATTAGTTCTTCAGTCTTACCGCAGTACATTGGTCCACATACTACTTCAATAGATCCTCTTTTCTTCCCCAGTTTCATAATAATCCCTGCTAAAATTAGTTTTAATTAATTTATAATATTAAAGTAATTTTGTGGTATATATGTTTTGTGTTTTGTTTGCTAATTTAAAAAATAGAAAAAGCCCC
>CAZMCX010000057.1:4053-5227 GCA_964565125.1 uncultured archaeon | reverse complement strand
AGAACCTGCAAAGGACCTAAATTGGGGAGATGCAATTGGTACAGGATTAGGTGCTGCAGCAGGGGCAGCAGGAGTAAGTTATCTTGCAGGAAGTCTAATGGGTTATGACCCAAAACTTCAGAGCGAAACTACTAAATGGTCTGCAATCGGCGGTGGTAGTTTGGGGCTTATAGGAAAACTGGCTAGTGGATCTGGAGCATTATGGGGTGCTATCGGTGGTGCCGCAGGTGCATTAGGTGGTCTAATATATATGGCTGCAGATCCGGATCCTATAGAAACAATAACGAGGACTGTTCCAACTATGGTTGAAGATTATATGACTATGGAGTCTGCAGATCTAACAGAAGCTTCGCAGAAGAGTATGTTAGGTGGAAGCAATGTCTCTTTACCTATAATCTTCACAGATAAAGTTAACACAACATTTGAAAAGTCGAATAAACTTGTAAAAGGAATTGGAGAACAAGCAATTGAAATGTACCCAATTGGATTTACAAAGTCAAAAATAGGAATGGACAATAAAGTTGAAAACTTAACTTTGTTATTGAATTATAATAGAAAGAACTTGAAGAACTTAGTTGCAAGCCAAGATTATGGCGGCGGATCAGGCTGGACAACACAACCTAACCAGTATATGTCACAGATGGGTGGCTATGGTCAGCAGGGCCAATACGGAATGCAGAACAACGGATATGATGGCTATGGTTATGGCTCGAGCATGGGTTATGGTGGCTATGGAACAGGGATGGGTTATAGTGGAATGGACTCATACGGAATGCCATCAGCATTTAGCACAATCGGATTACAAGTAGATCCAGATACAATATCTTACGAAGATGCTCTGGATGACCAGAAAGTAGAAGAAATGGATAGAGATAAAGTCCAAGAAGCTTTGGTTCCTAGTGCGGAAAATACAGTATTAGAATATTCTCCTATAAGTATGTTATTTACTGATGTTGTAGATCAAAACAAGAAATATAACTTGCCAGTAGAGAACTGTTTCCTGGCTAACGGAAAAACAGGGGCAACAGGCCCAGAAGCTGAGCCAAAGGTAGCATTTACTTGGAAATGGGATGATGTTGTAGATAGTACATTAGTTTCATCAGGAGGATATTTGTGTAGTGATGGGAATATCTATTGTGATGCAACACAGTTTATGATCGAAATAATAGATAGA
>CAZMCX010000057.1:0-3953 GCA_964565125.1 uncultured archaeon | reverse complement strand
ATATTGAACTTTGAAGCTTACTTAATGAAGGATGGATTTACAGATGACTTCTTAGCAGACTTCAAGGAATATGCAGTTAATCAGAAGTTCTTGTATGCGCCACAAGATGCTAAGAAAATAATAAACAACTTGCTTCCAAGCAACATAAAGTTCTTGCCAAAAGAATCGGCTTTGAATGCTATGGGCTATTCATTGTCAAAACCAGGATTGTATAAAGTAGAAATTGTTATAAAATATAAAGGAACAGACAGCTTTTGGAATGTGTTTGATACGGATGGAAAAATAATTGAAGATGTGAACTCTATAGTAGTTTACTTAGAGCCAGTTAAGTTTAGCGATAATCCATTGTACTACTTGCCATTAGATGCAACAGTTGGTGTGGAGAATTATGAACTTAAGAGAATTGGATATGGTTTAGACTTTGATGGAGATACTTTATGGTTCAATAAAGAAAGTGGGGATAATCCAACTTTGATTCCAACATTAACTTCTCGGTCTAATCCACAAGTTCATGTTGTTACTGTGGCAAAGCAAGATATGGAAACTTTGAACACATACAAGGGTTTAGTATTAAAGGTTGTTTCAACAGGAACAGCTGGAGATACAGTAGAAAGAACAATATACTATTATCCATCAGTTCCAGCACCAGTAGCAATGTATATTAGCAAGAAATCAGATGGTCCTGCATATGGGGCATATTTGATTTCAAGGGCAAATAAAGGGCCTGTGAATTCAGGAAATTCCTTGATGAACTGGTATGGATTCTGTAATAATGGAACAGATAAATATAATCCAGAAACGGACTTAGAAAAGAAATTTGCTTGTAAAGGATTCTCAGGCGAAGATATAGTTGACTTGCAAGGATATCCAGATAGAGTGGGAACAAAGATAGATATACCTTTGGGAGAATTCAAAGCCAATGCATATGGTATGTTCTTTGATGAAGATAGCCTGTTGAGAACTCCAGAAACAAGTAAGGTATTCTTTAGAGGAATTATCTACTTGCCGCCTGGCGAGACTTCAACTTTCAAGAAAATAACTGCAAGCGATGAAATGAAGATATTATATCCTGCAAGAGCAAGTGACGAATTCCAACTTAAGCCTTTGGATCAGGATGTATCTACAGTTCAAAGCATTTATGACTTGGTTGGGGAAGGGTATATGTGTGTAACTAACCCACAGGGCGGTGCAGGAGTAGAGTTCTGGTGGAACCCTATGAAAGTATTTGGCTCTTTACAACCCGCAAATTAAGGAGATAGTAGTTAATAACTATCCCCCTTTTTTTCTTTTTTTATTTTTTTCTTCGTAAGATTCTATTTTTATGACAAAAAGCGCCATAAATTTAGTAGCAATCCTGAATAATGTTTCAGTGTACCTGATAATTACCGCCTCTTTTCTTTCAGTGTACTGAAACATCTCAAACCTGTTGCCTTTTCAGTTTTTCCCTTTGGCGGTTGCGGATATAGTCGCAACCTATATATACTCCTTGATCTTATAATTAATTTTTTAATACAACAAAAAAGGTTTTGTATCAAAAAATGGCACAAATTTGTAATTTTTGTATCAAAAATTGCAATAAATATATAAACTAAACTGCGGATTAGTATATTATGTTTGAAAAAGTATTAGAACAAATTATCGCGGAATTTTGGAATTTAAAGCCTCAATATATATTCCGATCTTTTTTTGAGCCCTATTTTAAATCTAAAAAGTGTACAGCAATTATTGGGCCGAGAAGAGCAGGAAAGAGCTATTTGTTATATCAGATCAGAGATTATCTTATAAAAACTAAAAGTTATAATTTAACAGATTTTTTGTATGTAAATTTTGAGAATCTTGGGCTTAAAGGTTTTACTTATAAAAATTTTGATGAAATTTTAAAAACATATAATTCTATTTATCCAGAAAAGAAGCCAATAATTATGTTTGATGAAATACAGAATATTGACCTGTGGTATAAATATGTTAGAAATCTTGCAGATTTGGGATATCTTGTTTATATTACCGGATCCAATTCAAAAATGATAAGTAAAGAAATTGCATTAAACCTTGGGGCAAGATATATTGTTTTGAAAGTTTATCCATTTTCATTTAAAGAATTTTTAGAACTAAAGGGTATACAATTTGAAAAGCAAAATATTATATTGAACCATAATAAAATCGTTTTTGCGTTCAAAGAATACCTTGCTTATGGGGGTTTCCCAGAGATAACAAATCAGAGTCCTGAAATAAAAAAACAAATTCTGAGAAACTATTTTGATCTGGCATTAGGTGACATTATTAAAAGATGGAGTGTTTCGGATAATAATGCTTTAGAAATTTTTGTTAAAAAATTAAAAGAAAATATAACTACTGAAACTACAATAAAAAATTATTGTCGTTTTTTTAAATCCATAGATTACAAAATAAGCCAAAGAGAAATATATCGATTTGTAAAATATTTGCAAGATTCATTTTTTTTATTTGGGTTAGAATCACAAAAAAAATCAATCAGATCTAGAACTTACTTAAAAAAATATTATTTTATTGATAATGGTTATATTTCTTTATTTGAATTTGAAAAAGATGATGGTCTTAAATTAGAAAATATAGTATTCTGCTCTTTGCTGAAAATGGGCAAAGAAATAAATTATTACAAAGATAAAAAAGAATGTGATTTTATTGTGAGAAAAGATAAAGGTTTGCAAGCTATACAGGTAACTTATGAATTAAATGAAAATAATAGAGAAAGAGAAATACAAGGCTTAATAGAAGCTTTAGATTACTATGATCTCAAGAAAGGATATATAATAACTGGTAAACAGGAAGAAGAATTTGAGAAAGGCGGAAAGAAAATAAAAGTAATTCCTGCTTGGAAATGGATGTTGATGGCTGAGTGATTTTAATGCAGACAACTCTAGAAGATTTTTTTGAGATTGCTTCCAAGCCAACTTGGAGATCTTTGCTCCTAGATATCATAAAAAAAAATCAAATAGATCTTTGGAAAATAGATGTTTCCTTAATTGCAGAGAAATATTTAAAAGAAATAGAATTCTTGCAAATAAGCAATTTTGAAGTTCCTCTTAATGGTGTATTAATTTGCTCTATTTTACTAAAATGTAAGGCAAATAGGCTGGTTTCTTTCTTTGAGCTTGCTAAAGAGATAGAAGAAGAATTTAAAGCAGAGGAAAAACAGGAGAACTTTGAGGAGATCTCTCAAGAAGAAACTAAGTTGGACAGCTTTGTGGAATCTTTGAAAGGGTTGACAAACCCAGAAAAGAAAAGGTATCCTAAAAAGATACATTATGTTGAACTAAAAAGGCCGCAAAAAGATTTCAAAACAATATTGCAATACATAGAAGAAGAGGCAAGGAAAATCGAAGGAAAAACAAGTTTTTTTGACTTTAAGCAAAGATTTTTGGATACAAGCCCTGCAGAAGTGTTTTACTCTCTGTTATTTATACATAAAGAAAATAAAATTTCTCTTACACAGAACGAACAATATGGGGATTTTACTATAAAAGCTGGCAAATAGTCTGGGCGGATAGAAGGATATGTATATATTCTTTTTCTCTAGAAAGAATATTATTATATTTAAGGGAGATGTTAACATGGTAATGAATCCTATAGCAGAAAATAGATATTTAAGGGGAAAATGGGTTTGTATGAGTTGTAATGCTACTATGAGGGGAAGCAAACAACCAATAAAATGTAGAAAATGTGGTTTAACCCAAATTAGACAGAAGAAAAAGCAAAGAAAGAAGTAATCCCAAGATGTTTCTTTCTTTTAAAAAAAGAAAGGAAAAAGCCAATTTGCATTCGCAAATTGCTTTAGTAAGAAGCAATTTTACTTTGGAAAATTCTTCTGACCCTCAAACTTTTTTGTAAAAAACAAAAAAGCTTTGTTGGCCCCTGAATTTTTTTGCTTATGCAAAAAAGATTCTTGGAAAATCTATGGTCTACCAAAAGAAAGA
>CAZMCX010000056.1:0-5279 GCA_964565125.1 uncultured archaeon | reverse complement strand
TTATCTGCTTATCCTTACTGCTAAAAACTGGCAAAATGTTCAAATTATTTTCCATCATATACTGAACAACAAAGGCCAGGCCTTCTGAAGGCAAAACATGGTCTACTATCTTTGAATGGTCCCCAACTTTCTCTGAAGCCCAATGTAATTTAGGAATTGAAGCAATAGTATCAACACTTATTACTCCATATTCATCTTTTCCAAAGTCAACAATTACATCAACTTCCCTTTGTTCAGACATTTTTGTGAAAACATCAAATATAGAATCTTCTGCCTTAGCAAGCAAGTATTTTGTAGAAACATAGTCCCCTGCTTTCTGGCCCTCAAGAGTAACATAAAGCTCGTTCTCTTTTGCTTCTTTATTACTCATAAAATAGATAAAGACCCCCAAAACAAGGACCAAAATATCCCAGAATATAAACCCACACAAGATTACAATAAAACCAAGCACCTTACTGAATATTGGAAGAATCTTATTTGATGAATAACTTCCAAAGAATATTGTCAGCAAAGAATGAAATATCCTACCACCATCTAAAGGCAAGGCAGGAACTAAAAGATTGAACACAAATAACAAAAAGTTTATCCAGAATACTACAAACAAAGGAAACTGTATTAAGGCAGCATCAAATGTCTGAGCAGTTAATGTTTCTTTTAGAAGAATGGACTGCGGCCAGGCACCAGGAATATTTATTGCAATTACAAAAGCAGCCAATAATAAAATCAGATTACTTAGAGGCCCAGAAAAAGCATAAATCAGTTCATGCACTGCTTTATCAAAAGGCCTATCAAAAACCTTCTTCGATCCAAATGGAAAAAGGATAAATCTTTTCAGTTTATAACTAAAAAGTCTCACTACCAAGATCTGTATTATATCATGAAACAAAACAGATATCAAAAAGACTAAACACAAAAAAAGTACACTAATAAATTTATCTGTAAAAGAAAAAAGGATTAAAGAAACAAGAATAATAATAAAGAAAAACAGAAAAACAGTATAGTCTACACTAACTACAGACTTTTTAGTTCTCCTCCTCAACTTATCGAATATAATAGGCACAGACACCACATTATTCTAGACTTATTTCTAATCCGCCACCAACTTTTAAAGCCCAATTTATGATCAAAGCAAGTATTGCTCCCATTATGAACCCAATTATTGGCATGGCAATTATGAATACTACTTCATATATTACTGCTGCACTCCATGTATAACTTGCCAAAGTACCTACTGAAAATATCTTTAGTATCAAAGTAATAATTGCCACAATAACACCAAACAAGATATTGTATAGTGACAATGTCTTAGCAAGACTAAAGACACCAATTTTTGTTAACAAAGCCATGAAAACCCTCCTATTTAACCTTTATTTTATTTACTACTTTTTTTGATTCTGTTTTTTTTGTTAAAATAATTTCAAGAATTCCATTATTATATTTTGCATCTATTTTTTTAGAATCTACATCTTTAGTTAAGGGCACCATCCTATAATATTGTTGGTAAGTCCTCTCCTGACACAAGTAATCCTTCTGTTCTTTTTTGTTTTGCCTTGAAATTCCTGCTTTAATTATTAAAAAATTGCCTTTTACTTCCAAGTCAATATCTTTTTTATCTACTCCAGGAAGCTCAACCAAAATCTTGATTTCAGTCTCTGTTTCAGAAACATCAACTAGTGGCTCCCTTATTGTTGATTTTATTTTTCTATCCGCGGTTTCCATATCAGAAAACATTTTTTCGAATTTTTTAAACAATTTAAATGGATCAAAATCATAAAAATCGTCCTTCACAATCCCACCCCCACAAAGAATACTAAATCAATATAATTAAAACACTAAAGATTAAAAACATTTAGTTTAAAAATATATACTAATCATATAAATAGTATATTATATATATAGGTAAAGGTGAATTTAATGTTATCTAATGAGAAATCAAGAAGAAAGCCAACAGGCGGAATAAACCACACAATAAGACGAAAGAAAAAGAAGTTATCAGAACTAAGAAATAACGCATCTAACCCAATAATAACTCAAACAGAAGAAAAAAGAAAGGTTTTGAGAATAAAAGGCGGGGTTAAAAAAACAGTCCCATTAAAGTTAAAATTTGTGAATGTTAAACTAAAGACCGGAAAAATCGTAAAAGGCCAGATGATTACTGAAAAAGTAAATAAGGCACACAAAGAGTTTGTAAGAAGAAATATCCTAACTAAAGGTGCAGAAGTAGAAGTAAAAATTGGAGACAAAACAATGATGGCAAAGATTACTTCAAGACCCGGTCAAACAGGAATTGTAAATGCAATTGAAATGTAGTTTTTACATTTCTCTTTATTCTATTTTTTTAGTTAGGTTTATATTTCAAGATCTTCTTCTTATTATATGCCCAAGAAACATCACGCAGTAAAAAGAAATTGGGGGCCTACTGCAAGAAGACAATATCATAGAACAATTTCCAGAGCAATTTGCAGAGCCACAAAAAACCCAGCTATTCCAGTAGATCCCGCCATTTTGGATAGAATCTCTATGGTCAAAGGAATAGACCGAAGAGAATTAGAATCTACAATAAGAAAAAGGGGTTTTAATATTGGAGAAAAAATAAAGTTAGAACCCGACTTAGATCTTGATAGGATCTTTGATTTAATTTTATTAACTAAAGAACCATTAATAAGAGCAAATCTGTTAAGTAAAGTACATAAAATGATAATTTATAAATATAGGCGTGGATTACCAATACAAAAAGATTTAGGGAATGTCCGCGCATTATTAGAACTTCTTAAAAATAAGCATAAAAAACCAAGATCTGAACAATTATGTATTCAGAGATTAGATAGTCTTTTAGTTTATTTAGAATCACAAACAAGATAACATATCTATTTAAATAAGTAAAGCATAGTTATATAAAAAATCATTCACAGGGGATTATAATCATGGCTACTAGAAAAAAAGTTTTAAAAATCTTAGGCATAGCAGTTATTGTTCTTATTGTTGCACTAATATTATTTATAGCCATTAACCTCACAGGCACCTTCGGAGAAGACCAATATTTTGCAAATCCAGAAACTGGAGCAGCAAACATAGTAAAACAAGCTTATGCTAATTTTTATACAATTCGTAACATTATTGTTATCTTCAAACAGAACCATAATTCAATAATACCAGAAGATATTACGCATATGGGCCTTGAGCCAAACCAGATTCAGTTCATCCCTTCAAAAGTGCAAATGAGCGATTTTATTATTTCTTTTAACCAGATAAAGTATACCGGTACAAAAAACTACAAAGTAACATTATATGCTCTATGTACCGGTGATGGTGAAATTCCTATGCCATATTTTAATATCTTTGATTCTAACTATGCCATAACTGGAAGCAAAGATACTATTTGTTATTTGACTCTTACACCAAATAAATAACAAATATAATTCTTTTTTTTCTATTTCTTTAAACTCACTAATCAATAATGTTTATAATCTAGAAAGCCCTATTTTTACAATCACAAATAGGGATCTAAATGCTAAACATAAGTAATACAACAGTAAAATACTCTGGGGAGGTCCCTTTTACAATAGACCCGATTTCTCAAAAGAATTACTCTGAATTAAATATAATCACACACGCCCATTCAGATCACATAAAAATATCAAAAAATGGCAGATATAACGCTTTTATTGCACACCCAGCAACAATAGAATTATTAAAACAGGGTTTAGAATTTGATGCAAACTTCATTCCTTCAGAATACAATAAACCAATAAAGCTAAATGGCAATACAATAACTTTACTTAACTCGGGACACATTCTCGGAAGCTCTGCTATCCTGATTGAAAATAATAAAATAAGGTTTGCTATCACAGGGGACATAAACACTACAGAAACAAATATTTCAAAGCCCATAAAGCCAATAGAGGATCTAGATTTTATGATAATTGAAAGTACATATGGTCTAGAAAAATATCAATTTCCCAAAAGGCAAGATGGATACTCACAAATAAATAACTGGGTAAAACAAGCTATTCACAATAACAACATGCCAGTAATAATAACTCACAGACTAGGAAAAACTCAAGAAATAGTAAAAGAATTAAATAAAAACAATTCTGGGTATATTGCTCTACCATCTGAAACAATAGACTCTAACGAGGTATACAACCTTTATGGAAAAAAATTAAAAAATATGTTGCCACTAGAAGAAGTAAGGGATGCAAATTGTGTTGTTTTGCCTCCCTCAAAATATAATCAGGAAATGATTAACTATATCTCCTTTATTTCTGGAAAAAAAGCAGATTACCTGCATGTAACTGGGCATAATTTAAAAAACTGTGTAAACCTATCATCACATTCTGATTACAAAGGGTTATTAAGCTTCATAGATGCAAGCAAACCAAAGATGGTTTATACTTACCATGGCCACAGCGAGAACCTGGCCAAAAGCATTGAGAAAGAGTTAGGCATAAAGTCAAAAGTTGCAAACGAGATTAATACCAATACCTTATAACTATTCACAAATTCCAATTAACTGCCAGATTTTTTATAAAGTCGGTTTTTGTTTTTACAATAATTCTATCCAAATTACTTAAATGTACTTTTTTAAGAATCCATGGAGGATAAAGATAAGAATACAGATTTACTCTACGCGTTTTCTTATATTTTAGTTGAAAAAAAGAAAAAATAAATCTTATTAGTCTTAATTTTTTCTGTTTTTCTCCATAGTTTGTTTTTATTAAATATCGCAAAAGATAATCGTTAATAAACCTAAACCTAAACAACTTCAACCAACCAACTTCTCTAATCTGCAAAGCATAGTCTTTATCTAAAGGGAATGTTTCTTCAAACACAGATGCACAAAACTCCTTTGGCAAATACAATTTTTTAACTCTTTTTGAAAAATCATTATGTGCCCTAAAAAACTCAAGCATTATATGTTTAGCCATAGGCAAATTATTTTTCATAATATAAGCATGTACAGTTTGATCCAAAAAGAAATGGCTATAAACTCCCACCGCAAAAGACAATTCCTCCTTTGTTTTTGCTTTTTCCATAAGGGCTTTCCCAAACTTTATGCCATTTTCACTTCTTGGTTCTGGAAAATGTAAAAAATGAGTAAAGTCTCTTTCTTTGGTTTTTTTTGAAAAATTAACATATAGTCCAATATCAGGAAATACAGATCCCGAAAGCAGGTATTTTTTATCAAGATTTGAATTTAAAGAGTCTACAAACTTTAAGTGTGTATTAAAATGAGCCATATAATAAAGAAAAAGGAAAAGGTTAAATTACTTTAACCT
>CAZMCX010000055.1:0-5637 GCA_964565125.1 uncultured archaeon | reverse complement strand
ATTTTTATTCATTTTCATTCAAAAATCTAATTATCTTATGAAATGCCTTAATCTTAAAGAAGTTTCGGTTCGGAAAAACTTGCTTTGTGATTAGATATATTATTATAGAAGTATATTGCTTTAAAAAAGTTACCTTTTGATAATGGGTGCTTTGGGGGCCCTTTTTCGAAGGAATTTAGAGCAAAAAGAGCTTTGAAAGTTATTTAAGCTAAGACAACCATTAACAAAGTTGTTTTTAAAGCTATCCCCCCTTATTATTTTTATGGTCAAGTTTATGATTTATTATATAACTACAAAAATCAAAACAGGCACCATAAAATACAGGATCTGATTTTATGGTTCAACTTCTAAAAAAGTTAATGTTTAAAAAAATAGAAGAATGCACACAAGATAAGATTTACATCACAAAATATTGGCATAGTTTTTTTCTAATTAACTTCTTTGACAAAACAATTCTTTTTGATCCATTCTTTGGAAGCAATGCCCCAGAAAATTTTGAGGCAACAGAAAAACTTGAAATAACAAAAGAAAATATTCCAAAATTAGACGCAATCTTTATTACACATGAACATTTTGATCATTTTGACAAAGATGCGGTTGAGTTTTTGGCAAAAAGAGATAACTGTCCAATTATTGCACCATCATTAGTAATAAATCAATTAGACATAGAAAATTCACAAAAAAGAACTATAAAAATAGATGACAAAATAAAAGTTGCAAACATTGACGTTACAGTAGTTCCAGCACAGCACCCACAATCCCAATATAGTGTTGGTTTTTTGTTAAAATATCACGAAAAAGAAATCTATTTTGCGGGTGACACTTACGACCAAAACATAGATGTAAAAGTAGATATTGCCATCCTTCCCTGCGGGGGGGTTTTCACAATGGACATTTTTGAGTTTGTTGCCTTTGCAAGAAAAACAGAGCCAAAAGTTGTAATTCCAATGCACTATAACACATTTTCCCTGATAAAAACAAACATGGATAAACTTAAAGAAAGATCTTCTGAGAAATTAAAGAATACAACTCTAATCATTCTAGATAACTGTAAAAAAACAGAAATAAAAATATAAGTTAACAAGGCCCGTGATAAGGGTTAATATCATAATACCTATAATTTAGTAAATCTCTATTAAGCTTTTCAATCAACTTTTGTTTAACTGTCTCCGGGGCTGGATAGTAAGAAATTATCCGTCTAAAAAATTCTTTACAAAACGCCATATTTGCCCCGCCTTTACTCCGTAATATTCTTGTAGCATAATCTCTTACAAAGGCATTATATATACTTTGCATAGAATTCCAATCCACTACTTTTTGTTCTGCCATTGAAAAATCTGTTAAACACAGTCTCCCTTTATGCAGGTGAACATTACCAGTAGTTACATGCCCGTGTTCTATGCCCAGGGCATGCATCTTTCCTATAATGTCTGCTACAGACATAAACATTGCCTCTATTTTTGTATTATTTTTTTCTGTAATCGCCACCTCTGCAAAAGATTTACCTGCATTCAAAAAGCCCATAGGTCCACGCTCGCGATCGTTTGCTGTTTTTAACTTAAAATCAAAAGGCATCTCTGTAAGTATTCCTGCTTTCCTTAATCTTGCAATTATATCAAGTTCTTCTTGAGTTACATTTTTTACAAAAATAGTTACATTTTGTCCAAGGTATTTTTTTGTCCTTTTCTCAAGAAGAGCCCTTATTCTTCTAACCATTTCTGGGGGGTCTATTTCCATTCTATCAAGTGCTTGCGCCATACGCAATTGATCTCTTTGCCAGATACTTACATCTTCACCTTTAAGTTCTACACATTTGGGGGCAACATATGGTTTTTTTTGTTTCAATTTTTGTGGCTGTTTTCTAGGCATAATATAAAAATAGAGTAAGGAATTAAATACCTTACTTCTTATCCTTCTTTTCTTCTTGTTTCTTTTGTTCTAACTCGAACTTAGTTTTAAGTTCTTCTAATTTTGCTGAAACAATCTTCTCTTGCTTATCAATAGTTTTTAATCTTAAATCCAAGGATTTCTTGGTCTCTTCCAACTCTTTTACTAAATCTGCTTTTGGTTTCTTTATTAGAACTAATCCTAAGTTTTTATAACCGTGTGTTTCCTTGCTTTTATTTAACTCGTCTATGTTTTCTTTTATTTTATCCATCATTCCTTTTACATTCATAGTCTGAGCATTAAGCATGTTCATTTGGTTACTATAGTTATTAAATTCCATTATCTCTCTTTGATCCATAAATTCACCTCTTCTCCGAATAAATATTATTTATTAATGCAAGCTTTTGCAAAAGAGAATTCATATTTGCCCTTAAAGCAACATAATCTTTTGCAATTGTTACTATTTCTAGTCCATCTTTTTTCAGGTTGAATTCTGTTTTTGTCCTACTATTAATCTCTTTCTCTTGAGTTATTATTTTATATATATCTTTAAAATTCTCAATTATAAATATCCTCATTTCAGGCATTTTTCCACGCTCCTGGACACCCCAAAACTAAGATATACATCTTTCCCTTTTTTTATTTTTATTATTCCTTTTTCATCAAAAATCTTTGCTTCTGATTTTTCATTTTCTGTTCCCAAATACTTAAAAAAATCTTTGTTTTCTTTATCTTCCAAGTTTATTTCATATTTGGGGAACTGCATTTTCTTTTCAGAAAGTTTGTAATAAGTGATTTTATATTTTCTTTCTTGCTTAAAAAATCCTTTCTGACTTGTATAAAATATCATTGACCCAGGATTTCCTTTAAATTCTGACACAACAATCAATTTGTCATAGCCTTCATATTCCAAATAATCTGCAAGTTCTTTTACTGATGTTTTTCCCCGAACAAAATATTTTGTGTTAAAAATTGGACAAACCTGCCTGACAAATTTCCGTAGGTTTCGTCCGGGCTTTCTTGAAGTTGTAATCAGATTGATCATAAAAATCCTAAATCTGTGATAGCAAATAAAAAGAGAGTTATATTGCTTTTACAGACTTTGCAAATCTTTGTCTCTTTTTCTCTATAACTCTAAAGGCGCATTGCGGGCATCTTACTTCGCCATCTATTAATGATTCAAATTCTGCACCACATCTTATGCATTTATAGACAACCATTATTGCTCACTCTCTTTTACTTTCTCTTTTCCTTTCTTTTTTTTGTCTGCTTTATCTGCTTTTTCTACTTTTTCGCCTTTCTCTTCTACTTTTGTTTCTTCTTCTATAAACAGTTCCATTTCCTTAACATTTTTCTTTGCCATTGAACTTTTTATTGTTTTTCCGATTCTTGTTTCAACTTCATATGCTCCGCCAGCAAATTTCTTTTTACAGTACAGGCATTCGTATATTCCTGACGCCTCTCTAGTAACTTTCTTCATTCCACAGAACGGACAAACCAATTTTTTGAATTTGTAGATTTGTGCAATATTGTCATATTTTTTTCTTATCTTTCGTCCATATTTTGATCCAAATCCAGATGATATTGTCATGTTTTCACCTTTTATAACTTTTCGAAAATTTTTCTCATTTCTTTATATTTTTTCTTTGAAGTTTTTATCATTTCTTTTAATTCATCTTGAGTAAAGAATCCTTTTTCGCCTTTTTGTAATGCACAGATATTCAAATTATCATCTATTGCAATAGACAATCTTGCTTCCGTGGCATAATCTTCATTTAAATCAGGATCCAAAATTATTTTATTACTTATCTTTGAATATGTGTTCAGCACAGGTAATTTTTCTAGCTTCAGATTTCCAGAGTATTCCCCTTTAATTTGGTTAAATTCTTTATCTATTTTTGGTATTTTTGTGGTTTTTAAGGCCGCCATTGCCGCCATTTGGCATGCATCAAACAAATTACCATCATGATTCATAACATAAATATCTACATATACAAACCATGCTTTTTCCTTAGGAACAAGCAAAAGCTTCTTGAAATCTATTGTTTTTGCTTCCCTTATGCCTCTATCTACAACTCTTGATAATTCAATTGAAGTCTCGCTTGGTGGGCCTGCATAAAACTCTGGTGCACCAATTGGGCTCAATTCTACACCAACAGTGATTCCACCCTCTTCAGGAGTATCTGGGTAAGGGGTACCTATTTCTAATTTAGTTCCAGCATAGATCATTGTTTTTCCTAAAGTTACCTTTGCTGATCCTGCAGCATTTTTCAATATTCCTGTTTCTATCTTTATTTCTCTGTATTCATCATCTTTTCGGTTATTTGTCCTAATTCCTTTTTCAATTCTTCCTTTTACCATTTCTATATCATAAGAATAGTCTATCATAATTATCACCCCTTTAAAGCCTTAAATTTTGACTTTAAAGCTTCAATTTGTAGTTTTCTTACTTCTTGGCATTTTTCTTTTGCTATTTTTATTGCCTTGTCAAATTCATCCTCACTTAGGATTCCATCTGCCTGAAGCAACACAATTTCTTCACTACCGGGAAGCATTGCAAATGCCATATCTACCGCATCATCCGCATCTTCTTCATTTTTATTTAAATCCGCAATTATATTTCCATTTGCTTTCCCTACAGCTACAGCAGTAACTAAATCTTTCATTGGGATTCCTGCATCAGCCAAAGCAACAGAGGCTGCAGTTAAAGCCGCAACTCTTGTTCCAGCATTACTATCCAATATTTGAACATAAACATCTATTACCATCCCTGGGAATTCTTCCAATAAAACTGCGTAAGATAATGCTTCTCCAACAACTTTTGAAATTTCTATATCCCTTCTTCCTGGCTTTGGATTCTTTCTTTCGGGAACCGAAAATGGCGCCATTCTGTATATAAAATTTATTTTTCCTCTTTGTGAATTTGCCAAATGCTTTGGAAGCAGTTCTTTGGGGCCATATACCGCCACAATCATTTTATTTTGTCCCCACTCCAAATATGCAGATCCATCTGCCCTTTCAACTACTGACGGGGTTATTTTTATTGGTCTTAACTCATTCATTTCTCGTCCATCAACTCTCTTCTTCACCATATATACACCCTTATTTTTTAACATTCATTTTATCTAAAATTTCACTTACCTTATTAGTCAAATTATCTTCATGGCTGTAATCTTCAATAAATTTTATTATTTCTTTTATTTTTTCCACATCATTTCCAATTACATAAACAATTCCATTTAATCCAATTATGATTTTTGTGTTTGTTTTTGTTTCTATCAAAGTTTGCATAGATTTATTTTTTCCGATAAGCCTTGCAACTTTTTTGGGATTTACTTTTACTGCTTCCCCATTTGCTAACTTACTAATTACTTCTAATTCAACATCTCTAATTTCGTTTACGCTGTTTACCCTCATCAGATAAACATCATATAATTTTGCATTATTTGCCCTCTTAAATAAAACTCCCTGTTTATAGCTATTTATGTCCAACAAATACACAAAATTATCTTCTTCTAAAACAATCCCAATTATATTGTCACTTTCTTTTGGAATATATTTTCCATTTATTGGTATTACTTTTATTCCTTCATCTTTATACAAAATCCCCAAATATTTGGAATACACTTTTCCATCTTTTTTGTATGTTCCAAAGCCAGGTTTAAGATTTTCGTTAATAATATCGCCCGGAAAAATTATTTCTTTCATAATTAACACCTCATTTGAAAGAACCTGAAACAATTTTACTTT
>CAZMCX010000054.1:0-5719 GCA_964565125.1 uncultured archaeon | reverse complement strand
ATAGCGTTCTTATGGCTTTAGGCCATACAATTTGAACGGGGTAATTTGACCCCGAAAGGCATATATCACTTTTCTACTTTTATTTATTTATGAATAACAAAAAAAAATATTCTTTAGAATTAATATCTTTTTTAAAATCTAATCCCGCTATTTCGCAGTTAAAACTTAATTCTGTGAAAATGCAATTATGCAAAAAACATATGTTAAAGCAATTACCATTGAACTCAGAAACTTTAGGGTATTGTAATAAAAAAGACCAAAACAAAATTAAACATTTATTGCAAATAAAAAATGTTAGACTCAACGCAGGAGTTAATGTAATAGCGGTTATGTCTCCGCCTAAAAAATGCCCACATGGGCGTTGTATTTTTTGTCCAGGGGGGGTAGATGAAAATCTTCCACAAAGTTACACTGGGTATGAACCTGCGGCAATGAGGGCAAAACAAAATTCTTATGATTCTTATAAGCAAACAAAAAATAGGCTAGAACAACTAAAAAATGTTGGGCACGATATATCCAAATTAGAAATAATAATTATGGGCGGAACATTTCCATCTTATGATTTTTCGTTTCAGAAAAAGTTTATGAAAGGGGTATTTGATGGTGTTTCTTTTGATGAAAAAAAATCAAAAACATTTGAAATTGCAAAGAAAAAAATGGAAGTTTATAAATATCGGCCAATAGGGGTCACATTTGAGACAAGGCCAGATTCCGCAAATAAAGAACAGATAAAAAATATGCTTTATTTTGGTGGAACAAGAGTAGAACTTGGAGTCCAAAGTTTAAATGACCAAGTTTTAAAAATAAACAACAGAAAGCACACAGTTAAAGATGTAATTTCTGCAACCCAAAATCTAAAAGATTCTGGTTTTAAAGTGTTATATCATATAATGCCGGGCCTATATAAAAACAAATTTTCACAAGATGTAAAAGATTTCAAAAAACTTTTTTCAGAGCCATTTTCTCCGGATATGTTAAAGATATATCCTTGTCTTGTAATAAAAGGCACTAAACTATACGACCTCTGGAAAAAAGGGGCCTATAAACCATATACAAATTCTCAACTTGAAAAATATCTTTCAAAAACATATTATGAAATTCCATACTGGGTAAGATTAATGCGTATCCAAAGAGATATTCCGTCTACAAAAATTGAGGCGGGGCCAACAAAAAGCAATTTTAGGGATATAATTTTAAAGAAATTAGATCTTAACAAAATCAAAGAAATCCGTGCTAGAGAAGTCGGGAAAAAGGGTCCACCCAAAACACAAAATGTAAAATATTTTATTGAAAAATATAAAGCAAGCAAAGGCACAGAATATTTTATTTCTGCAGAAGATCCAAACAGAGAAACTTTGTTTGGTTTTGTAAGACTTAGATTTCCATATAAGCCTTTTATAGAAAATTTAAAAGATTCCGCAATAATAAGAGAATTACATGTATATGGTAATATGACTCCCGTTGGTCAAGAAAATAAAAGTGCTTTTGGCCAGCACAAAGGTTTTGGGAAAACACTGTTAAATATGGCAGAAGAAATAGCTAAGGAGAAATACAATAAGCTTTCAGTTATTTCAGGTATAGGCGCTCGTCAGTATTATTACAAGTTAGGTTATAAGGTAGATGGAGATTATGTTTCTAAGAAATTGTAGGTGACTTGCGTGGATTATATATTTATCTTGTTTATTTTGGTTGCGTTAGTAATTGGATTTATTCTTGGTTTTATTCTTATGAAAATCCAAATTTCTAAATATGAATCAGAAATCTATTCTTTAGTAAAAGAAAACAGAAAAGATGCAATAAAGCGATCCAGGTCTGTTCTTTCCGGGCTTGTAAATGAGCAATTGGCGCCATACCTGCCAAATTTTCCATTTAACCCTTCTGAGCTGAAGTTTTTAGGTAAACCGATAGATTTTATAGTTTTCAGCGGTTTAGATACCAAATCCATAAAAGAAGTAGTCTTTGTAGAAGTAAAAACTGGCGGTTCAGTTATGAGCAAAACAGAACGGTCCCTAAAGGACGCGATAGAAGCAAAACGAGTGCGCTGGTATGAATATAGAATTAAATAGATATATTATCTAAAATACATAGTAAGGTGAATAAGATGGCAAGTTTGAATTCCTGCTCACTGGCAAATTGCAGAAATTTCAAACAGGCCATCAAAATTAAGGTGTGATTTTTATGGCAGTATTAGACCAATATGATTTCAAAATACTTCAAATGTTAATAAAGGATGGGCGGGCTTCTTTTAGTAATATGGCTAAAGAAATAGGCATAAGCGATGTTGCAGTAAAAAAACGGTTCGAGCGACTTATTTCAAAAAAAATAATAAAACAGATATCAATAGATATTGGCTATGATGTTGTTGGGTTCCAGGGCTTGTTTTTAGTTTTGCTTAAAGTAAATAATTTCTTTTATAAAAAAATAATGGCGTCTCTTAAATCAGAAGATTTTGTAAAAAGTATTTACAGAACCGCGGGAGACTATAACATAACCCTTTTTTACTTAGTTCCAGATATGTCTCAAGTAGAATTATTGGACAATTTGTTAACAAAATTAGAAGGTGTAATAGATTTCAAAATATTAATAGTTACTGGAAAGGAATATGAAAAAGATTCTTTGCCATTATCCAGTCTACAAGTTTATTATAGGCATTAAAACTTGTTTTGCCTTATTAGTGTGGTATGATGAACAAGTTTGAGTTTGTGCTCAGAAAATTCGCAAAACGTCAAACAGGTTCATAAAAGGTGTTTTTATGAAAACAATAGTAGTTGCAGAGAAACCGATTGCAGGAAAAACAATCTCCGAAATTCTTTCAAGTAAGAACTACTCTTCAAAATTTTATAACAAAATGCCTTATTTTGAATTTTCGTCTAAAGAGCTTGGAGATGTAGTGTTAATTCCGCTAAAAGGACACATTTCAGATGTTGCTTTTCCACTCAAATATTCAAGATGGCTTGGAACAGACCTAAAGGATTTAGTTCAAAAGCCGGAAATAAGATATATAATGAAAGAAAAGGAAATTGCCGCCCTTCTAAAAAAATACGCAAAAGAGGTAAACAAAATTATAATTGCAACCGATGCGGATCGAGAGGGAGAATCCATCGGAAAAGAGGCGGTAACTTATGTTATAGAAGAAAACCCAAACCTAGAAATAAAGAGGGCATATTATTCAGCGATTACAAAAGACGAATTATCAAAAGCATTCTCAAATTTGCAAGAGCTTAACTATGGCAT
This sequence comes from uncultured archaeon, assembly GCA_964565125.1. Classification (GTDB taxonomy): domain Archaea; phylum Iainarchaeota; class Iainarchaeia; order Iainarchaeales; family 0-14-0-20-30-16; genus JAQTTP01. Next base: position 2,485 of record CAZMCX010000054.1, on the reverse strand, counting down.
AGCAGATGCCGCGGATGCGCGTAGAGAAATAGATTTAATCTGGGGTGCGGTTCTTACAAGATTTTTATCTTTAATAATAAAAAGATTAGGCCCAGATTTTTTATCTGCAGGAAGAGTTCAGAGCCCAACTCTTGCAAAAATAGTTGAAAAAGATCTGGAAATTGCAAATTTTGTACCCGAAAAATATTGGCAAGTAGAATTAACTTTGAAAAAAGGAGAAGAATTTACTGCCCTTTACGAAAAAGAAAAAATTGACAATAACGAATTAGCAGAAAAAATATTTAATGCGGTAAAGGAAACAGTAAAAGTCCACAGTTTAGATAAAAAGAAGAAGAAAATTCCAAGACCAACGCCATTTAACACTACAGATTTTTTAAGAGAAGCAATAAAGCTTGGATTTTCAGCAGGAAAAGCAATAAGTATTGCAGAACACCTGTATATGAATGGGCTTATAAGCTATCCTCGAACCGACAACAAGAAGTATGTTGGGGTAGATATACCAAAAATACTTTCTGACTTAGAGCCCGGCTTTAAGAAAGAAGTAGAGAAACTAAGAAAACAGGACAAAATAGTCCCTTCCGCGGGAGAAGAAACTAAAGATCATCCACCAATCCACCCAGTAACTCTTGCAAGCGAAAATACGCTTTCTAAGCCCGAATGGAAAGTTTATAAGTTAGTAGTTAACAGATTTTTTGCAACTCTTGCTGAAGACGCAGAGGCAAATACTACAAAAGTATATTTTTCAACCCCCGAATACTTATTTGTTTCGGAAGGTCTAGAAATTTTAAAAGAAGGTTGGCTTTGGTTTTATCCATATAGAAAAGTTTCAGAATCCTTTTTACCTAGTATGGAAGTTGGCGAAGAATTACCTGTATTAAAAAAAGAAATTCTTGCAAAAGAGACCAAGCCGCCAGCAAAATATTCTCAAGGAACTTTAATTAAGCTCATGGAAGACCTAAGGCTGGGCACTAAGAGCACAAGGCCAACAATAATCGAAAAGCTTTATTCTAGAAACTACATAGATGGTGAAAAACAAGTAAACTCTACAGAAATTGCTAAAGCAGTAATATCTGCTTTACAAGAATATGCAAAAGCAATAGTTCTTCCAGAAACAACCGCAAAGCTAGAAGATCAAATGACTTCTATAGAAAACAAAGAAACCACAAAAGAGAAAGTTGTAAATGATTCTAGAGACCTTTTATTAAAAATATTAAACGAATTATTAGAAAACAAAGGAAAGATAGCTCAGAAGCTTATTGGCGGCATCAGCAGGCACGATTCTTTTGGTCCTTGTCTATGTGGTGGAAGTTTAAGAAAGCTTACTTCTAGAATGGGAAAATCATTCCTTGGTTGTAGCAATTACCCCAATTGTAAAATAACTTATTCTTTGCCTCAGAAAGATTTCTATACCTACGCAGGTAAATGTAGCATATGTAATGCCCCCAAAATAGAGTTAAGGAAGGGCAAAAGAAAGCACGAGTTTTGTTTGAACAATAACTGCCCATCCCAAAAAGAATATGCCAGAAAAAGGGAAGCAGCAGCAGCAGCCAGAGCCACAATAGTTGCAACTAAACCCATAAAAGCAAAGACTCCTAGAAAAACAAAAAAGAAAAAGGAATAAACTGCTAATAGGGAAAGGGCCTGTTTTAGTTAGGTTTAAAGTTGAAAAAACAAGGTAAAAATAAGTGAATAGTTAAGCCAAAGAACACCCCATAATAGAAGGACACAATATTTTGGCCCTTATCCATTTATCTATGTCTTAAATAAGAATTAAATATATTGAATTTTGTTAAGTAAACTACTGTTTTTGTTATTTCCAACAATGGTACAATAAATATTGTATTTAATACTAATCCAACTATCAATCCAGTTGTTCCACCTATCCACATCGAAATTAAGCTAACTATGAATATCAATACAACAAATACAAGATAAACCGCCAAAGTAGTTAACTTATTATTTTTCATAAACTTATAATTGTGTTCTAGAGCAACTCCAATCCCCTCTTCATCAATTATGATTGACTGGGCGCAATAGAATACAAATATTGCTAATATGAAGTACAACACCGGAATCAAGAATGCCACAACAGTTCCAACAAAAATATAGTAAATTATAAAGTAAATTATGTTAACAGCTAAAGCCACAACAAACAAGCTCGCAGTTGACTTTATTATGTGTTTTACCATTTCCATCTTCTTTACTCCTTGGAATAGGTCTCTTCTTACTACAAACACAAGGATTGAGGTAAACATAGAGTAAATTAGGCTGGATAGCACAATTGCTAGTAAAACAAGTAAATAAACATAAATAGGGTAGCTTGCAGCATATACAAAAGTTACATCATTTCCCATCAAAGAAAATGCAAAATTGTTTATAAAAAGGGTAATAAGCAAAGCAATAGCATATCCAATTACAACGTGGAAATGCTTAAAGTAGCTCAAAAGGCTATTTGTCACGATATTCTTAACTTTTAACATAAAAT
>CAZMCX010000053.1:0-5773 GCA_964565125.1 uncultured archaeon | reverse complement strand
GCTGTAATTTTAAATTATGTGGTGATAAATTTGTCTGAAGAACAAGTATCTATGCAAATAGTTCCGAGAGAAATAACTGATGAACTGAAGGAGTCCTACCTTTCATATGCAATGTCTGTGATTGTGGGTCGTGCAATCCCCGATATAAGGGATGGTTTAAAGCCAGTTCAGAGAAGGATTCTTTATGCAATGTACGATATGGGTCTTAACCATAACAAGCCACATAAAAAGTGTGCTAGAATCGTCGGTGAATGTTTTACTAAAGACACATTAATTAGTACTCCGAATGGGCTTAGGAAGGTTATTGATCTTAAAAAGGGGGACTATGTATATACTTCAAAAGGAAAACAGAAAGTAACTGAACTATATATTATGCCGAAAAAGAGGCTGATAACCCTTATTTTAGAAAATGGACTAACAAATAAATCTACCGAAAGTCAGATGTATAAAATCTTGGATAAAGATTTAGAATATAAGTGGAAAAAAGCCTCAGAGTTAAAAAAAGGTGATTATATTGTTGTACGTGCTGTTTCCTCTGATAAAAAAAGTATTATTAAAGTTGGGAAATACCCCCTAAACGAAAACATTGCTTATTTGCTTGGATTTTTTTTAGCAGATGGCTGGGTAGATAGAGATAAATCGAAGGGCTATAACAGAGTGTGTTTTTTAAATAACAGTAAAGAAGTAATAGAAAAAATACAAAAAATAATAAAAAAAGAGTTTGAAGAACATGAAAAAATATCGAAAAGCGGGAATGCTTTTAAAATAAGGCTAAACAGTTCCATAAAGTCAAAAGAGTTCTTGAAAGCATTTAAATTGGAAGATAAATACGCACATAATATTGATGTTCCTTTACAGATACTAAAATCCGGTAGTAAGGAAATATATTCTTTTATTTCTGGTTTTATCGATGGTGATGGATCAGTTCATAAAGACAGAAGTGTGGTTAATGTTACTTCAATTTCTGAGCAGTTCATAAACAATTTACAAGTTTTATTACTATCTTGTGGAATATTTTGTAGGAAATATGTTGGTAAGAAAAAGAACCACAAATTTGGGACTAGAACAATAAAAGCAAATTATGTTCCATTCTGTTTGGAAATAAATGGAAATGATTTATTATTGCTCAGAAAAAATCTTGTGCTTGCAAATAAGACAAAAAAAGAAAGGCTAGCTCGGATAAAGCCAACAAAATCAGGAAGAAAAGATATCCTGCCTTATTTTGGAAAGCAAGTCTTTAAAGAATTTTCTGAAAGACATCTTGGCGGTGGCTGGTACAAGGATACAAATGGCAAAAAATTTAAGTTAGGTATTAGGTACCCTGATAATACAAAAATAAGATATTCTAAAGATTTACAAGAGAAAATAGAAATATATAAAAGTAGTGTTGAAACACTAAATATTTTGGAAAAATTAAAAAGAATAAATTCTCCGTTTTATAAGAGAATAAAAGAAATATTAGACAATAACCTGTATTTTTTAAAAGTAAAAGTCAGCAAGAAAACTCAAAAAGAAGAAACCTATGATCTGCAGGTAGAAAAAGAGCACGAATTCATTGCAAATGGAATGGTTGTTCATAACTGTTTGGGTAAATATCACCCACATGGAGATTCATCTGTTTATGATGCTCTAGTAAGAATGGCACAGGATTTTTCACTAAGATACCCTTTAGTAGACGGCCAAGGTAATTTTGGGTCCGTAGATGGGGATAATCCTGCGGCTATGAGGTACACAGAAGCAAGAATGGCAAAGATAGCAGAAGAAATGCTTATTGATATAGATAAAGAAACTGTTGACTTTGCACCAAACTTTGATAATTCTTTAACAGAGCCAACTGTACTGCCTTCAAAGATACCAAATCTATTGGTAAATGGGACTTCGGGTATTGCTGTGGGTTTTGCAACTAATATCCCTCCACACAACTTAAACGAGGTTTGTGATGCTTTGATTCATTTGATTGATAACTCTGAAGCAAAGCTATTTGAATTAATGAATTTCATTAAAGCCCCAGATTTCCCAACTGGTGCAATAATTATCAACAAAGATGAAATGGCAAATATTTATGCTACTGGAAAAGGTGCTGTGCACATAAGATCAACTTATGAGCTTGAAGAACCACCAAAAGGCAGAAAGAAAATAATTTTTAACCAAATTCCGTATAAGGTAAACAAAGCAACTCTGCTTTCTACAATGGCAGATTTAGTAAATGACGGAAAAATAAAAGGAATTGCAGATATTAGAGATGAATCTAACAAAAAAGGGATAAGAATTATAATAGAATTAACACATAATACGGAACCGGAATTGATTGTAAATAATTTATTCAAGCTTACAGAATTGGAAACATCTTTTGGAGTTAATATGCTTGTTTTGAATAATAATAGGCCCAAGCTAATGACTTTAATTGAGATGCTGAAAGCATATTTAACACATAGACTAGAGGTAACAAAAAGATGGCTAATTTATGATATTAAAAAACTAGAAGAAAAATTGCATATCTTGGACGGGTTAATGATTGCGTTAGCAAACATTGATGCAGTAATAAAGACAATAAAAGAATCAAAAGATCCAAGTACTGCAAGACAGAAATTAATGGATATTTACAAGCTAAGCGAAAAGCAAGCACAAGCAATTTTGGATATGAAATTGCAGAAATTGACTGGCTTAGAAATAGATAAGATAAAAGAAGATTACAAGAACACAAAAGAGCTAATGGAAAAATACAAGAATATGCTTGCAAATGAACCTTTGTTGTGGGCACACATAAAAGCGGAATTAGTTCAAGTAAAAGAAACTTATGGTGACAATAGAAAAACTCTTTTGGAGAACGCAATAACAACAAAGAATTTCAACTTCAAAGAATTTGTTGAGAATAAAAAGCAAGTTGTAATGCTAACTGAAAAAGGATATATTAAAAGAATGGATGCAGAAGACTATAGAGTCCAAAACCGAGCGGGAAAAGGAATAAAATCCATGTGTGATGCAGAGGATTGTGTAAAAGAAATTGTGGTATCTAATACCCATGATAATATCTATCTTTTCACAAATACTGGACGACTTTACACCATGGATTGTTATGGAATTCCTGAGACCCAGAGAACTGCAAAAGGAAGATATCTGGCTAACTATTTGAATTTACAAAAAGGCGAGGAAATAATAAATGTAATTTCTATTCCGGATGATATAATTGAAAACGCAGATAGTTATGGTGTTTGTTTAATAACAAAAAGAGGAAAAATAAAGAGAATGGATTTCTCAAACATAAAGAAAATCAGGGCAAACGGACTAAGAGTAATAACTCTACAAGAAGAAGATTCAATTTGTAGTGTTAAATTATTAAAAGGCGAAGAAAAAATCTTTATTGTGAGCAGCGAAAAAGCAGTATTATTTGACCCCGAAAAAGTAAGAGAGATGGGAAGAACTGCGATGGGTGTAAGAGCAATGAAATTAGATGGCACTGAAATAATGTCAGTTAATGTTGTAAAGATGACCGACACAATATTATTTGTTTCTAAGAAAGGGTATGGAAAGAAAACAAAAATAGAAGAATTCAGAGAAACGAATAGGGGTGCAAAAGGTGTAAAAGCAATGAACACCAAGAACGCAGGAAATCTAGTTAAAACATTAATTGTTAGTGCTGCAAAAGAGTTATTAATAATAACAGATAAAGGAATAACAATCAGAATTGATATGGAAAACATCCCAACTTTAAGCAGAAACACAAAGGGTGTAAGATTGATAAAATTGAATGAAGAAGATTATGTTCATGATGTGGATATGATTGATTCAGACCCAGAAGGTCCAATAACAGAAACACAAGCACCTTCTGAGGGCAAGGAGTGATCAATATGCCGAATGATTATAGCGCAAGTAAAATTAGAGTACTAAAAGGATTAGAAGCTGTTAGACTAAGGCCAGGAATGTATATTGGGTCAACAGGAAAGAGGGGTTTACATCACTTAGTTTACGAAGTTATAGATAATGCTGTTGATGAAGCATTGGGCGGACATTGTAATCAAATAGAGATCATTCTTGAAGATAAAGATGTAATTTCTGTTAAAGATAATGGGCGTGGGATTCCAGTTGAAAAACACCCAGAAATGAATAAATCGGCATTAGAAGTTGTAATGACTATTTTGCACGCAGGTGGAAAATTTGATAAAGATAATTATGCAGTTTCTGGTGGATTGCATGGTGTTGGTGTTTCAGTTGTAAACGCCCTTTCAGAAAAACTAGAAGTATATGTTTTTAGAGATGGAAAAGAATACTATCAAGAATACCATATAGGAAACCCAGTTGCTGATGTTAAAGAAATTGGAACTACAACATTAAGAGGAACTATGGTTAGATTCAAACCAGATAAAACAATATTTGAATCCACAGAATTTGATATGGCTGTTTTAAGAGATAGATTTAGAGAAATGGCATTCTTGAATCCTGGATTGAAATTCATTATAAGAAATAATTTGGATAATACTTCAGAGGAATTTAAATATGATGACGGATTAAGTGCATATTTAGATTATTTGGTAACAAACAAGCAAGTTATTGGAAATAAAATCCATGTTGCTGATACTGTAAAATTAGGCAAATTTGAATATGGGTTTGATATTGCTCTGACTTGGACAAATGACTATAGCGAAAATGTATTTGGATTTGTAAATAATATCCAAACTATTGATGGTGGAACGCACGTATCTGGTTTCAAAAAAGGAATAACAAGGGCATTCCAAAATTATTCTGAAAAAAATAAACTAAAAGAAGAATTTGTTGGTGACGATATTAGAGAGGGGCTTATGGCAATTGTATCAATAAAAGTTCCAAATCCGGAATTTGAAGGCCAGACAAAAGCAAAATTAGGAAATCCAGAAGTATTTGGAATGATTTCTGAATTTGTATGTACTAAATTATCAACTTATTTGGAAGAAAATAAGGCTTCTGCAAAAGCAGTTTTAGATAAAATTTTGCAAGCGGCAAAAGCAAGAGAAGCAGCAAGAAAAGCAAAAGAATTAGTAAGAAGAAAAGGAATATTAGAGAGTACAAGTCTGCCAGGAAAATTAGCAGATTGTTCCACAAGAGATCCAGAAAAAGCAGAATTGTTTATTGTTGAGGGTGAGTCTGCTGGCGGGTGTTTTTCTAGTGATACAAAAGTAGCACTTGCTGATGGCAGAAATATATCCTTTAAAGAATTAATTGAGGAAGACAGACAAGGAAAAAAGAATTATTGTTATACAACAAAAGAGGATGGTTCTATTGGTATAGAAGAAATAAAATATCCGCGATTAACAAAGAAAAATACAGAAGTAGTTAAAGTATATTTAGATAATGGCGAAGAACTAGTTTGTACCCCTGATCATAAATTTATGTTGAGAAATGGAACATATAAAGAAGCAAAAGATTTAATGGATAAGGAATCATTGATGCCTTTATATTTTGATAATAATACTTTTGTACAACCAAATGATGTTGCTATTTCTGTAAACCATAAAGTATTAAAAGTTGAAAAATTGAAAACAAAAATAGGTGTATATGATATAGAAGTTCCAAATACACACAACTTTGCACTTGCATCAGGGATATTTGTGCATAATAGCGGTAAGCAAGGAAGAGACAGAGAAACACAAGCAATATTAGCATTGAGAGGAAAGATTCTAAACATTGAAAAAGCAAATATGGCTAAGATGCTTTCAAGTGAAACAATAAAAGATATAATTATGGCAATAGGAACAAACATTGCAGAGAATTTTGATGTTGCAAAATTAAGATACCACAA
>CAZMCX010000052.1:0-5815 GCA_964565125.1 uncultured archaeon | reverse complement strand
AGATTGTGGCAGTGTTATTGTGATTTGAACAATTCAAGTACTTCTTTTGTTGTGCTAGTTTGGACTTTATTTTTATCAGATCTTATTTTTATTAGTCTCGGGAATCTCAATGCCAATCCGCCCATTTCATCTTTAGCGCACAGATGTGTTGGGCTTTTTGTAATTTCGTCATATAATACTTCCACAACATATTTTGGTCTAACCCAAACATGAGGATTTATTCCAGAAACATACTCTTTGGGCTTTTCCGTTTCTTTTATTTCAGAAAGCGCTTTTTGTAGACTTTCAAGGTTTTCCTCTGTAAGCCCAGAACCCAATTTTGCTATCGATTCATATCTATTTTCTTTTTCATTATAACTTCCGACTAATAAGGCGCCAATGCCAAACTTTGATCTCTGACCTTTTCCAGAAAAATACCCCATGACTAATAAATCTAATGTGTCTTTAGCTCTTGAACTATAAGATTTTTTATATTTCACCCAGGCAAATTTTCTTGCCCCCGCAGTATAAATTGCATTTGGATCTTTTAACATAATTCCTTCATTACCCTCAGACAAAACTCTTTCAAAAAACTTCTGGATTCTAGGGACGTCATCAGTATATATATTTTCAGGGAAAATTAAATTTTTGTTTGGGGTCATTGCATTTTCAAGAATTTGCTTTCTTTCTAAAAGTGGTTTATCTATTAAGCTACCTTTCAGATACATTATATCAAAAACAACTAAACGCAAAGGAATTTGTTTAGAGACTCCGGGAATATCATATTTTCTTTTTCTTTTCATTGTAACTTGGAATGGATAATACTTATCTTCTTTTTCATTATAGCCTATTGCTTCGCATTCAAAAATTATTGGATACTTTTTTACAGATTTTTTTATTGTTTCTACAGCATCAGGAAAGATTTCACTCATATCTTCTAAGTTTCTAGTAAATAATTTCACTTCCTTACCATCATAATGGCATTGTAATCTAAATCCATCAAATTTTGGCTCAACAATAGATTTACCTAATTTTTCTATTATCTTTCCAATTGAGGGAAGACGCTCTGCTAATGCGGGCATAACCGGGACAAAAGGAGTAATTCCTATATCTCTTAAACCATTAGACCCCTTTTCAAAAAGTTTCTTAGCTATGCCTCCAAGGTCTGGATAAATATTATATTTAGACTCTATTTTTTCTTTAAATTTGTAGCGTAAATATCTTTCAACATCTTCGCCATAATCTTCTTTTAGCTTTTCAAACTCTTCTAAATTGCTTTCTTTATAATCTTTTAAAAATTTCAAAGATAGGGAGTCTATTATTGTTGAATTGGCTAATCCTAAACGCATGTTCTTTTGCGCAATTCTAATAATATATTTTGCTTCTATTGGGTTTGCGTTATTTATCATTTGAACCAAGATATTTGTTTTATCTGCTATGGATCCTTTTCCACCCATTTTTGCAAGCTTTTCAAAAGAAGAATAAACTTCTGCCACAATTAGTTTTTTTGAGAATAAGCTTTTTTGAACTTTAGAAGAAATTATTTGTTCTCCAACTAATCCTAAGTCGCCTAATTTTCTTAACTCTTTATTTATTTTTTCTTTATCTATTCCAGTTGCTTTTGAGAGCGCAGAAATTATTGTTTTTTCAGCTATACCAAAATCTATTTCTTTATAAGTTGCGCCAAACTGGCCCAATAAAAGATAAATTAGTACATCTACTTCTTTCTTATTAGTTTTATCAAGAATTTGCGAGGCCAAAGTCATCATTTTCAACCTAGATGGCTCTTTTTCTATTTCCTCTAGCATTTTAGATAAATCCAAAAACAGCATATATAATATAAAGAAAAATAGGTATAAATACCCGTATCCCTAACTTTCTTCACAAAAAATGTAATTTGCTTTCGCAAATTAATTTAGGGCGCTGAAATTGTTTCTCTTTTTAGAAACAACTTTCTTCACAACAAGTAAATAAGAGCCCTAATAAAGATAACCAAAAGAACTGCCCAAACTAGCTTATTCCAAACTAATACTTTATATCCATCTAAAGGTGGAATTGGCAATAAATTAAATAGCCCCAAGAATAGGTTCACACTAATTATATTAAAAAACAAATTAACTAAAAATGGGCTTATATAAAAAGGAAATATTATTAGCCTAAGAATAAAAAACAAAATTGCCATAACCAAATTTGAAACTGGGCCTGCAACAGAAATTATTCCATTTTCTTTTCTAGATAAATCTTTGCCCCAGATATAAACTGCACCGGGTGCTGCAAACACAAAACCCCCGCCGAAAATTAATGCCAATGCTATTGCAAATACAAGCCCATGCGGCCACATAACAAATCGCGCTTTTGCATTATAATGGATTGCAACAAATTTGTGACTTAATTCGTGGATTATAAAACCAGTTCCTGCTGCTAACAAGACAATTGGCAAAATTAAATAAAATGCAGAAAAGTTTGAAAAACCCCGCCATGCAAAAGCAAGGCTGATTACTATCCAAGCAATAAGAATATGTAATAATTCAGGTTTTATGCGAGGCATAAAAAATAATAAGAAAAAAAGGTTTATATGTTGATTGTTTTGCTTTGTTCAACTAACGCAACCTTTTGACCTTTTTGTTTTATCCAAACAGTTACCTTAAATAGACCCCTTGTTTTTAGGTGTTTATAAAGATGGATTGTTTTTACCATTTTTTCTTTTGGATTAAGGTTATTTTTTACCTGCAAGTTGTCTATTTCAAATTTTCTATTGGGGTTCTCAACAACAATATCACAAACTATGTCTTTTATTGGCTCAGAAATGATGTTCTGTAGTGAAAAAGTTATTTCTTCAAGTTGGGCAACTTCTGGATAACCTACGTGCCTGGTTTTTATATTTCTGATGTCAAAGTTTACTAACTGAGAATAATCAAATTCTGGTTTTTCTAATAGTTCTATTACTGTATCTTTTTTTACAAGCTCTAATTGGTTCTCTTTTAGTTTTTGTTCTGCTTTTATTAATTTCTCTTTTAAATGCGTTGTTTCTATGTGTGCATCATATTCTAACTTATGCCTCAAATGATGTATTGTTTCATCTTTTTGTTTTAATAATTGTTCTAAATCTTTTATTGCAAGTTTTGTTTCCTGCAATATGTTCTCTGCTTCTTTCTTTTTTGCAGCAATAATATACATTTTCTTGTTTTTTGCTTTTAACCGTTTTTCATTTTTTGTTAAAAGCTTTTTTGTTTTGTTTACTTCTTTTTTTCCTAATTCAACTGATTTTATATGCTTCTTGTTCTTTTCTGAAATCCGTTTGTTTAATTTTCTTAGTTCTTTTTTAAACTTGTTAGAGTTTTCTTTTTTTTCTTCTTTTTCTAACACAGTAAATTCATTTAAAAACTTGTTTTGTAAATTTTTAACTTTTTCTAAGTTTTCTCTTGATTTTTTATCTCTAGGCAATCTATCCATACCGACCACATAAAAAATTTCTATTTATATATAACCTGTGAAATATATAAAGGTTATGTCTGGACATACTTTTTTCCAGTTTTTAGTGCATTCTCGGCACTTGATAATTCTTTACCCAAATAAAATGCGTGCGATAATTGGGACACTGCAAAATCTAAAAGTATCTGATTATAAACTTCCTTTGCGGTTTCGCCAGAATAAGTCTTTACTGGAATTCCACTATTATTCAAATATTTTGCATAAATTTTATCTTTAACTTCAATAAAAAAATATCCTCTTGGGTCTGGAATACATTTTAGGGTATAGTTCCATTTCAAAATCTCCTCTGCAGCAGGAATATCATTATAATATATATGCGCAGAACAACTTATTGTAGTTAATTCACCGATATCCAAATCCGATTCTTTTGCAACTATTTCTTGCATTTTTCTAAGACCAAAAACATTTAAATGGTACGCGCCAAAGATGTCGTGCGATCTAAAGTAAGCAGTCATGTAAAGAAAATTATTTTGTACTAAAAATTGGATTGAATCCAAACAAGGCGGCAATGACGAATCTTTGTCCTTGTGTGGATCCCAGAGAGTCAAAAAAATCCGCCGTCCATCTTTGTCTATTTTTAGCTGATTTATTGCCCATTTTATCTGGTCATACATAAAGTACGTACAAAGCCTCTGGCCATAGGTGTATTCCACAGACTTTATTTGTTTTCCAGTACAAATCTGATCTTCATAATCTTTTATTTGCTTTTTAGTTATTTGCATAAATTTAGGAACATGCCTTTCTTCTAGCTCATTTGTAACTGTAACTAAATTCATTATCTCTAAAGAGCCAATTCCATATGCTGTTTTTTTCTCAATACCATACTCTTTTATCAATTTTAAAGCATTAAGCCAGGCATCCGCAATATTCTTTTCACGGATTACAAATCCAGTTTTTTCACTTGGCTTTTTGGAGTGTGATTTTTCTTTTACTATTATCTCTTTTGCTTCGCCATATGCTTGTTTTACAGAAAGAGAATTTATTTTTTCTTGTACCTCACTGGGGTTTGTATTTTCAATCATATCTACTAGTTCCACATTTGTGGTAATTCTTTCCAGATCTTCAAAAGAAAAGTCAGATATTACAATATTGTATTTTCCGGCAAATAGTTCCTTTAATAATTCCCCTGTTTTTGATAAATCTGTGCCACATAAAATAAGGTATCTTATATTTGTATTGCCTGCCAGATTTCGTAAAATATATTTTATTCCTTCGATAGAATAACAAGTCCCGACAGTATTACAATTTAATTTTTCAAAAAATTCGGGCTTAGACCAAAGTGTAACAACACCAACATTGTGTTCTTTATTTTTTACAATTAGTATGTCCTTAAAATATAATGGCCAATTATTCACAATCGAAGGCATATAATTATATTAGATATAGGCATTATATATGCCTTTTGCAATACCACATAATTCTATGATTATTTAAATCATGCCTGCAAGCATCACCTTTGTAGCATACTTTGCTAAAAAGAAGATTATAAACCCAACAAACACAAATAAGGGGAAATAAAGCAATGCTTTTGATGCGTTCTTGTCCCTCATATAAGCAATTATTACACTTGAAATTAGAGACTCAAAAAACAAATAAAATAACAGGACATTATAAATTATGTCTCCAGCATAAACGGCCGCAGCAATCTCTTTTACGGATTCTACCATCCCCGTACTTGTAGATACTTCTACTAAAAATGAACTCAAAGTATTAACTAATCCAAATATTGCGGGCGCAATTACTGAACCTGCTGCAGCAATAAATAAAACTTGCATTGTAGTTTTTGCTTTCCTTTCTTGCTGTAACTTGTACAAATTTCTTGCATCCTCCGCAATTTCATCTAAAACATCTGCCAAACCGGCGCCGGCCCTAACAGAATCTAAAATAATTATAACAACTTTTTTTATTAACGAGGAATCAACATTTTCGTTTATTGATGAAAAAGCATCTTCAAAATTAGCACCATCTTCTAATCTCCGCAGAATTTTATTTAATTCTTTGGTCAATGGCCCATAATCTATAAGTGAAACTTCTCTTAAAGCATACTCGTAAGTTCCACCGCTTTTTAAAATATCGCTCATTTCTCTTAATGCTGATGGAAAAAACTTTTCAATCTGGGCGGTTCTTTTGTTTTCAACATAAATGGGCAAACCAATTATTATATCTGCTATTGCAATTAAAGTTACTGCTGCAAAAACATAATTCCCAACAAGTAAAGTAACAAATACCGCCCCAACAATACCAAATAATACTGCGATTGCAATCCACACAAGGGGGTGAAGTTTTATTTTGTTTCTCTCCAAAATTTTCTTATACTTCAACATTAAATTACTCATAAAAATCA
>CAZMCX010000051.1:0-5834 GCA_964565125.1 uncultured archaeon | reverse complement strand
CAGTTTTAGAAGCTGATGTATTAATTAACATTCCAAAGCTTAAAATGCACTCGCTTACAACAGTTACAGCAGGCATGAAAAATCTTATGGGGGTTCTAAATAAAGAAGAAAGAAGGAAATTTCATCTTAAAAATTTAGACCTTGCAATAGTTGACTTAAATAAGGTCTGTAAACCTAATTTGACAATTGTTGATGCAACAAATGTAACAAAATCAGCTGGTTATGGAAAACCAGTTAGTGTAAAGGCAATTGTTGCTGGGGATGATGTGGTTGCTGTAGATAAGATTTGTTGCAAAATAATAGGTATAAACTACAAAAAGATAAGGCATATAAACGAAGCTGTGAAACAAGGGCTATGCAGTAAAAATATTGAGATTATCGGAGAGTTTAAGGAAACGCCCGTAAGGCTAGAAAAAAGGATTTTATCTCAAAATGTGTATTGCTTATTTTTTAAATTAATGCATGCTGTTGATTATGTTTATTCAAGGATTTTTCCAAAAAGAACATTAATACCTCTATTTAACTGGATGGTAGGTTTGAGACCAAAAATTATTAAATCCAAATGCACAAGATGTATGAAGTGTGTTGAGGTGTGCCCAGTCTGGGCAATAGACAATAAACTCAAAATCAACAGAAAGAAATGCATGGATGCCAGATGCCTAAAGTGTGTTGAAGTGTGCCCTGTTGGAGCAATACAAATAAAAAGAGGATTAAAAGAATGAAGAAAAAAACTGCTTTTTTTTTGAAATTGTTTATTGGAGCATCAGTATTGATTTTGTTGTTATATAGAATAGGCCTTAAAAGTATTTATATAAGCCTATCAAGAATAAATCTCTCTTATTTACCATTAATTTTTATTTTAATAGGCATAATATTTTTAATTAACACCATTAATATTAACATCCTTTTAAAACCCCATAAAAAGAATATAAACTTCTTTACACTATTAAAGTATATCTGTATAACCTATTCTTTGAGTATATTTACTCCGGGCAAAGTAGGTGAACTTTCTCTGATATATTTTCTTAAAAAAAATAACCTTGATTTAGGTGAAGCAAGTGCAATTGTGATAGTAGATAAATTAATTACGATAATAGTTACTTGTTTTTTTGGTATTTTTGCTATATTTTATTTTTTTTCAATCAGTCAAATCATAAACATCACAATCCTCCTCTTAGCGATGTTTTGTATTATATCATTTTTTATCTTCCATAATAAAGGAAGAGAGATTATAAAAAAGTATATTCTTAAATCTTATTCTATAAAGTTTAAAAATTTTTATAAGTGTTTAGTGAGTTATCCAAAAAAATACAAGAGAGAAATAATTAAAAATACTTTCCTCACATTCCTCAGGTTGATTGTAAGTTCACTTAGTATCTTTTTAATATTCCTAGCATTAGGCAAAAATGTTTCAATCCTTTTTATCTTTTTAATAAAAGCAGCAACTATTGTAATTTCTTTTGTGCCTTTAAGTCCAAATGGCATCGGAATAAAAGAATCATTAGGCATATATCTATACAGCAAGGTAGGTATTTCATCATCAATAGTTGGAGGGATGTATATTGTGGTAATATGTCTGGATTATTTTATTGCTGCAACTTTCATTTTGTTGTTCTTAGATAAAATTCAATTTGGTAATATAAAAAATGGAAAAAAATAAAAAATATATTTCAAAGCTGTATAACGAAGTAAACTGGAGGAAAACTAAAGGAGGTAAATTATATGAAAAGCTAATTAATTCACCAACTTTTTTTGGTAAATTATATAAAAAAACATTTCATGCACCAGTCTACGCTAAGATAGATAAAAAAATATTGGCTCGTTTTAAACTCTTGAAACCAGACTCAATCATCCTTGACATTGGGGGGAATATTGGCTCATTTGATAACCCTAAGATAAAAAAACTATTAAAAAAACATAAATACATCAGGCTTGATATTGATCCTGAAACATATCCAGATATTGTAGGGGACGCCATGGCAATGCAATTAAAAACTAGTTCAACTGATGTAGTAATCTCAAAGTCGGTGTTTGAGCATTTAACAGAACCCTGGAAGAGTATAAAAGAGATTTATAGAATTTTAAAACCAAATGGACTTTTATACTTTTACACTCCTTTTTTTCAGAGAATACATGCTTCGCCAAATGATTATTATAGATTTACAGAAGAGGGATTAAAATATCTATTAAAAGAGTTCAAAAAAGTGTATATACACTCTCATGGAGGGTATGTTTCTTCATTTGCAAATGTGGTATATTTAGGTACTTATGCGCTTGACTCTTTAATGGGCTTGGGTTTTATTATAAGGATTATACTTTGGCCAATCTTTTTCATCTTAGTAAAATTAGATAGATTTGATAAATACAGGCTTAATACCCCAGGATATTTTGGGTTTGCAATAAAATAAAAATGGAAGTGTATACATTGTATAATAAACAAGTTGATAATCTCATTAATAAGAAATTAGAGATGGTAGTGGATGTTCTAAAAGACAGCACCCCAAATGTATGTTCTATTATTCTTGCTGGAGGCTATGGAAAAGGAGAAGGAATTATAAAAAAGACTTCTAATAAAATTGAGTTGGTAAGCGATTTTGATATTTTTGTAATCACAGATTCTAGATTAAGCAATAAGATTATGAAGCATATTTACCAAAAAATCAAAAAAAAAATATCTCACTATGATGAAGAGATAGAGATTGATGTGAGGTATTTTGAGAAAAATAAATTAAAGAAAGTAGCGCCTATACTGAGATTTTATGATTTAAAGTATGCATCTAAAGTAATTTATGGTGATGATGTTAGAGGGTTGATTCCTATACCAAAAGAGCAAAACTTACCCGTATATGAAGGAGTTAGGCTTCTGTTTAATAGGATAGGCTTTTTTGCAGAGTGGTTTTCTTTGAAAGAAATCAAAACAGCTGACAAAAAACTTAAACATAAACTGGTTATGGAATCTACAAAAACATATAGCATATGCTGTCAGGCACTTAATATCCTTATGAGATATTATCAACCTAAACTAACAGATTGTGTTAGTGGCATGAATACAAAACTAAATAAAACTTACCCTGGGTTTTATAATAAGAATAATGAACTAGTAAATAAGATAATTTACTTTACTGAAATTAGATTAAAATACGATGAAGATAAGATAAACAATATAGAAAACCCAGAAAAATTATGGTTGGATTCAATAGCTGACTTATTAATTATTACAAAATTTTTTTTAGAACAATTTGCAGGCATTAATGGATGGGATGAAGCATATAAAAAAGTTTCAAAAATTTACTTGAAGGAACATGTTGATTATATTAGCTCTAAAAGATGGCATATTAAAATATCTAACTTTTTATTTAACTTATTGTCTACAATATACCAAGCAAGAGCAAATATGAGCTGGTTTTTTAAAGTTTTGTATAACAATAAAAAGTTTTATTTAAAGGCATTGGCTGATTATAGGGACCCTGTTATAAAGATATATTTTTCTGGGTTATTTGCAATGCTAAGCATAAAATCTAATAGAATAAACAAGAATTATTTCGATAAATCAGTTTATTATCTTAAAAAAGCATATCCTTTTTGTTTGAAGGGCAAAGATGATTTAGAGCAATTTGACAGTTTGTTTGGAAATTTTAGAGATGCGCATAAACTAAGGCTTTGCCTGAAAAAGTTTGCAACACTGCATAAGGATAATATAATTATCACATTCAGAAACTTTAATTAAATTAACAAAACAGAATTTCCATCAGATTTTGTCTTTATTTTATAAAAATCAAGCAAAGTTGGCATCATATCCACAAGTTCTGCTTCTTTCTTGGATTTTTTATTTATCAGGAATATTCCTTTTTCTTCATCACATTTTAATCCATAAGAATGTGCCCCTTTTATTGGTCTTTTTTGAAAGAAATCAGGGCTTATAATATATCCTGGTTTCAATAAAAACAGCTCTTCAAAGTGCCTGTTATCCCTAAAGTTAACATGATAGTTTATTTTTTCTTTTTCAGTTAACAAATGACCTTTTTTTATTTTTTTTAGTATGTTAATAACCTGTTTTTTTATTTTTCTATTGAAAAACCAGAATCTTGCTTCTGTTGAGTCAAGAAAGTAATAGTACTCGTTTCCAAATTTTGGCAGAATCTTTTTTATGTTGATCTTTCCCCTGACATGTACCATGCCAAAATATGAAAATATTAGAAGGTTATCTTTCTTAAGGGAAAATTTATTAATTGTGTCTTTTAATATTTGGTCAATGATTTGAAGCTTTTTCTTTACCTGTTCTGAATAAGGCCCGTATTTATGAGCAACAATATCCAAATCCCTTAACTGCATAAAATAAAAGTCAAGATTATTATTTTTCCCCACTAGTTTAATGAATTTTTTTGATACATTTAAATCATCTAATCTCGGAAAAATTCTTAATTTCCAACCATTGTTTGTTGCTATGATTGGCCATTGATAATAAAGAAATCTCTTGTTATTTTTTCTTAAGATATCAAATATGGTTGAAATTTCAAACACTTTTTTATGAAAGAAATGAAATCTTCTTGCAATCTTAAAATGGTAAGTACATTTATTTGAGCATAAATTCGTAAATAAGTCGTCTCCTTTTAAATATTTCCAAGCATTGTAGAAAATATTTCTAAGTTTATTTGGAAACAAATCAATGAAATGGAATCTGTCATAATTTTTGTGATATTCATATTTTGCGAAATGATTATTCTTTTCTGGATAAGTTCCTGTCCAAAAACAGGTCTGAATATCATAAGCAAAACAAGGTCTTACCTTCCCTAATCTATATTTTTTTGTTAGTTTATAAAGAAAAGGAGTATTCTGTTTAGTTATTTGAAATTTATTCAAGCTATGGATTTCTATTACTAAGGTTTTCATCTCAATTTATATTTTACTACTTTTTATATAAATCTTTTTATTTTTTTGAAAAAACAAAAACCTTTATTAACCAGTCTATTTTATAAAAAGGTTAAAATGGGAACTTTGTATTATACTCTTGAGCTTTTTCCAAAGGTTGTTAAGTATAAATTGAGTATGCTTGGCTTAATTAAACCTCTTATCCCTGATAACTTAACCTTTTCTGTTACAAATATGTGCCAGTCTCACTGCAAAACATGTGATGTATGGAAACTTTACAAGGAAAAGCCAAAGTTAAGAGAAAAAGAGCTGAAAGTTAAGGAGATAGAGAATATATTCAAAAGCATTGGCCATGTGTATTTCTTTAACATAAGTGGTGGTGAGCCATTTTTAAGAAATGATTTGCCAGAAATAGTTGATTTGGCATGCAAATACCTTACACCAAGGGTGATACACACACCAACAAATGCGATTGCAACTGAAATTGTTTTAAGGCAGACAAAAAAAATTCTTGAGATTATGAAAAAGAACAACTGCAAGACTGTTTTCACAATAAAGCCAAGCTTTGACGGAATTGAAGAGCAGCATGATGAAATAAGGGGCGTTAAAGGCAATTTCAAAAATCTTATGAAAACATACAATGGCCTTAAAAAATTACAGAAAGACTATCCAAACCTTGATGTTGGCCTTGGAACAGTCATATCAAGATTTAATTTTGACCAGATAAAAGAGATTATAGAGTATAGTAAAAAGCTTAAGCCAGACAGCTATATAAATGAGATTGCAGAGCAGAGGTCTGAGTTATTTACACTAGATAAACCAATAACTCCCATCCCAGAGCAGTATGAAAAAGCAATAGGATTTTTCTCTAAAGAAATAAGAAAGGATATTAAAAAGAAAAAGTCATTAGTAAGAGTAACTCAGGCATTCAGGCTTGTTTATTATGATCTTGTTGTTAGGATTAT
>CAZMCX010000050.1:0-5906 GCA_964565125.1 uncultured archaeon | reverse complement strand
TTTTGCGCCACTGCTTTTTTCAAAAGCGGTGTTCGGGTCCCACCGAGGTCGTACTATGCCTTTCTTTCTTTAAAAAAGAAAGAAAGCCGTAAGTTCCCCCAAAGAAAGAAATAGTGGACATAAAGTCCACATTGGTTTGCTAAAAAAAGAAGAAAAGCTATTGGTATCCCAGAAAACACTAAAAAGGCTAGAATGTTACAGAGGAAGTATCGAGGATTATTTATGATAGAAAAGCCATTAAAAAGAAAAAAGCATGAACTATATTTAAATTGTAAAGATCCAGAGTTAAATTTGAAATATCGGTGTGCTGTTGAGGAATTACATAAAAGAAAAAATGAGCTTAGCGGGGTGCTTTCGAATAATATAAAAATAGTTCATTTGGGTTATGGTAGAAAATATTTAGTTAATCTTCCACACAATATTGGATTTGCTGAGTTTAATGTTTCAGATATGGGGATCTTGACAATAAAGCGCGTTAAAATTGGTCCACATTTTGAAGGAAGTTCTTTAAGGGGTTTAGGTCTTGGTAGATTGATAATTAAAAAGGTAATAGAATTTGCTAGAAGGCGAGGGATTAAATATATTGGAGTTAATTCTGCACCACTTGCTGTTGATTTTTATAAAAAATTAGGCTTTAAACAGGTCGATCCAAATTCATACTATTTTTTTATAAAATTATAATATTATGTTTTTTTCAACTGTTTTTTTAGCAGCTAAGTTTATATTACTCCTTAATCCTATTCTTTTATGATTGAGTTTAAAGCAAAAGAAATCCACGAACGGAAAGTAGAAGATCTTGCAAGGGCTATAGAAAGCAAAAACAAAGAACAGGGAATGAAATATCGCCTTGCTGTAGAAGAACTACGAAGAAGAAAAGTGGAACTGACAAGAGAATTATATGCTCAAACAAGGATTGTGGGCCCGGAGCATGAAAGGCATTATGTAGTTCTTCTTCCACGAGAACTTGGAAGTGCACATATTGAGGTTGGGTGGACAGGAAGTTATTTGGTAATAAGAAATCTACAAATTGGATCACGATTCTTAAAAAATAGTGCCTTAAGGCATTTGGGAATCGGGCGTTTGTTGATTGGAAAAATAATTGGGTTTGCAAGAGAAAAAGGGCTTGAAGAAATACAAGCTTATTCTGCAGCAGACTCTTATGATTTTTATAAAAAAATGGGCTTTAAACAGCACAGGAATTCTAATTATTTTACAATGGATCTATAGCTAACTATGTCCTTTTTTTAAAAGGTTGGAAAGATAAGCTTTTTAATACCTATAATTATATATATACAGCGATTGCTTCTGGTGTTTTCATGGGTTTGCGAGATTTTTATTTTGGATTAGAAGATAAATACTATAAAATGATAGATAAACTTGATACGATTTTTCCTGCACAGGCAATTGCAGATAAGATTGATAAGGTAATGCCGTCTATGATTTTGTTTTTTATCTTGTTTGTAATCATAATTGCTTTAATAATTTGGGCTGTGATTCCTTCTTATGCTCAAATAAATGTATCTTTTTTTAATGATGGGTTGAGCTTAAAGGAAAAAATTCCTTTTAGTATGTATATTGGGGATAAGAATTATTCCTTTGAATCTGATGGCGGGTCAGCAATAGTAAAGATACCAAAGAGTGATTTATATAGAATAAAAGTTGATACTTCTAAGTATTCGATAGACAAAGAATATTCTTTTAGTAATAAAATAAAAGTTTTGCTAGATAAAAAGAAGAAAAATATTCCAATACAGATATTTTTTAAATCTGGTTATTTAGATGTAGAGTCTGTAAGCGCTATGTTTGAGTGTGATGATATTTCAATACCAGATTCTGAAGCAAGTAAAAGTACTAATAATGGATACATCGAGATAACTGTGCCTGAAGATTGTGGGCTTTTAAATATATCTGCAAGCGCAGAGGGTTATAATTCTAAAAACGAAGTTTGTGATTCAACTTCTTGTGTAATCAACTTTGAGAGTTCTACAAGTATTAATAACCAAGGAAAAACTAGCATACCTACTGCAAATATTGTTGTAAAAATTTCTGATAATCTTGGTTCAAAAGATGGTCAGGTAACAATTTATGATTCTTACGATTTAGTAAGTCCTGTTGAGGCGGGGAATTCTTTGAATGGATATTTTAAGTCAAAGCAATTATCTGTTGGAAGTTATGATGTGGCAGTGAATGTTGCAGGATATTTGCCACAAACAAAAACAATAGTTATGAACGAAGCAGGAATAAATGTTGATTTTACAGTTATGAAAAATACTCTGGGAAATGTTGTACTAAACGTTGATGCAAACACAGAATTTTCATATAAATTAAAAAGTTTGGATAACACAATATTGGATTCCGGAAATAGTGACAAAGGGATTGCATTTCTTCCGGTATTCACATACGGAAAATACCTGATTGATTTAACACCAGATAGTAATGAATTTGGGGTATTATCTAATAAAGAAGTTGAGTTTAACGAAGGAACAACAGAAATAAAATTGGATTTGAAAGAGATAACTTCTTTTAATGCTGTTTTGGTTAAATTACATGTAGTTGATGAATCTGAATCTCCAATACAAGGCGCAAAAGCGTTTGTACAAGACTTGTTTAGCGGATTTGAAATTTATAGTTATAATTTTCCTGAAACAGATAAAAATGGAGATACCCAGTTGCCTATAACTGAAGAAGGGGCTTATTCTTTTAGGGTTTATAAAGGATATTCGGAAGGAATGAGCGAGCAGGTAACTATTATATTTGAGCCGGGAACTGAAATGCCTGAAGAGGAATTAATTGTTGTAATTTATCTTGGAAATGGGAGTTTTAATATTAGTGTTTTGGATGAGTTGGATTATCCTGTGCCATTTGCACAAATTGATTTTTATACCAAAGGGATGACAACAAAATCAGGAACAAAGCTAACAGATAATGCTGGGAAATTATTATTTTCATTAAAGGCAGGAACAGAAAAATTCTTTGTTGCATCTAAAGAAGGCTATATGCCATTTTATAGTGAAGCCAGGTTCTTAACTCCTTCAAATATTTGGGAAATAAATGCTAATTTGGAACCTCAAAAACTTAAAGAAGATGACGAACAAGCAAGAGTTGAATTCTTGGGTGTATTTGATGCACTTGGCGGAGAAAAAACAAATTTTGAAGTTGATAAAGTAGTGTATTTGGGGTATGATATTCATCTTTATACTGATGTAGATGAAATGAAATTTGAATATATTACTGGAAAAGAAACAACAACAGTAGAACAGGATTCTTTGTTTATTTTTGATAGTAGTTCTTCGTCACAAGTTGATGTAATGTATGAAGACTTGGAAAAAACAATCTATACCGAAGACAAAGGAAAAATTCTGAATGCAGAATGGACTAAAGGTGTGGATTCTGCAACAATAGAAAAAGGAATTTACAGAATTTATGTGAAAGTAATGGTTAGAAATGATAGTTCTGTATCTTTGTACGAACCATTGAATGTAAAATGGAAATTATATCTTGATGAACAAATAAATTCAAGTGAAGAGAAAGAATATTTTTTAGGTAGCAGCTTGGATTGTAGTGATATGTTTTGCGCAAAAACAGCTTTATTGGACGTAGAAAACGAAATTTATGTTGAAAATATTGGAAATGTAAACAAAAACGAGCAGAAATATCCTTTGATTATTGGAAAGAAGTATAAAACTGAATTTACTTTAATGAATGGAATAACTGCAACAGAGGGAGAAATTGAGAATGGGTATCTGAAAGCACATAATGCCACAAGCCCAGACACAAGCTTCATGACTGTTGAAGGGGATGTTGATAATTATAATTTCTTTGAGTTTTCAAATATTTCTTTAAGTGGACCTAATACAGAAAGTGCGGAATATAGTTCTGCAAAGACTGTTTTGGTGGATAAGTATAATTTTACAAAGTTCTTTGCAAATAAAACAATATCTGGAAATTTTGACTTGGTTCCGACTTATGATAAAGGAAACTACATTAATTTTTGGATTATAGATTCTGATAAACAATTTCCAGTAAGAGGCGCACCAGCATTTAATTATTGGTTTGTTCCTGATGCACCACATTCTTTGAGTATAAAGTTGTTCCCGAATACTTTATTAGTTCCAAATAAAGTTCAGAATTTAAAAATATATGTTTATGATGAACTTGAAAGTATAGTAAAAGATGTTCAAGTTATTGTTTTGAAAAAAGCACCAATAGATTCTGTATACAAAGCAATAAATTGTGGCGCTTTGTTAACTGATTATGAAGGAAAAACTGTTTGTGAGCTTCCTCCTTTTGAGCCTAACACATTTATTCAGATATTGGCTTTTAAAGAGGGATATAAAAGCTATAAACACAATGATTTAATTCCTGATCTTAAAGTAGTAGAAAAAATGATTTCTTTTAATCCTGAAAAATTGGATATAGAAATTTCATACCCAAAAGAAAAAGCAATAACTGCTGACTTGACAGTTGCAAATGCAAGTGCACAAGATGTAATAATAAGTGGGATTGATTTACAATTTGATAAATATTCTGAAGATTCTAAATATCTTTTGAATTGGGAAGCAATGGAAGGATATTTTGAATCGGAGTATAAAGGAAAAATAATTTACGGAATTGAAGAAGACATGGGTGTAAATGAGACAATTTTACAAGACTTCTTTATGGTAATGGTGGGCGATAATTTTAACAATAGTGTGTATGCTGACAAAATGAGTGGAATAATAAAAATGACTTTGGATACAAGCCCGGGATCTGTAGTTTTAGAGATCCCATTTTCAATAAAATTTAAAATAGATTCTTATCCTGATAACGCAGGAGATTGTCTACAAATAAATATGGTTGAAAAGGATTTCTATTTGGAAAAATCAACAATGGCTGAACTTCAAATAGTAAACACTTGTTTACTGGATTCCGAAAAGCGAATTCCTGCAATATTTGATAAGGTATTTTTACTTTTGACTTTGGAAGACGGAAGCTATAGTGTTGCAGGATATAATATAACAATTGCAGATAAAATTTCTACAACCGTTGATGTTAGAATTCCAACATTGATTTTAGAAAATCTAAAAACAGAATTAACTAATCCTGAAATGAATGCTGTGCTTGGTATAAGCCCAAGATCTACAAAGGGTAGCCAGAAAATTGGGATAAAGATTTTGGGGTATGTTACAACAGAATCTGGGCCTGCAAAATTAGAGTCTAATGTGGTGGAAATAAATGTTAATACTGTGAACATTGCAAACTGTATTGGGATATATGATAAAGATGGAGAAAAAATAGAGAAAATAGATTTTGAAATTTTTGATGGTTTGGAATTCTTGGCAACACCAGAATTAATATATAATAGTGTTCACGAACCCCCTACTGAAATTGAAATAAAGAACGAATGCCCGGGTTCTACATTATGGGTGAGGGCTTGTAAAGATAATAATATACCACCTACTTTTAGCGCAGGCTGTGGAAATGAAAATAGTGATGCAAAACTTTCATTCTCTGTGGATGACTTTATAACTGGCCTTGAGCTTAAAGGAAATGAAAGCAAAAAAATAGAAATTTTTAGACCAGGAATTCCAGGTGCTTATGCTTTAGATTTATGGGTAAGGACAAAAGACCAGTGGGGCTATAAAAAAATTTATGATATTAAAACAAATGTAAAAACAACAACTGCTTATGGGCTTTTTAGTTTTAATCCGTTCTTACAAATGACTGAAGATGGAAACTCTGATATAATGTACTTATTTAACAAGGATATAGTTCCAGAAAGTTTAACAGATTTGAATGTTTTGAAATCAATTAAGTCCTGTGAAAACGACTTAAATCTTGATTGTTGGTATAACATAAAAAATTTGCAGAAGAAACAGAACTTGTCAGATGATGATGTTGATAACAGTTCGAGCACAAGAGCAGCA
>CAZMCX010000049.1:0-5976 GCA_964565125.1 uncultured archaeon | reverse complement strand
TTATAATACCAATCTAATTGATTTAATGTCCAAACCACTCTTTTTAATTCATAATTTATACCATATTTAATATTCAACTTCATAAGAATAATAGCTTATTTTATCTTTTTTAATTTTCCCCAATCAATATATTTCCAAACTAAGTCTTCTTTTCCGTCAAGAATAGGTTTTATCATTTTGTATATTTCATAAATATATTTTTTGTGATATCCATCTCTGTTTGCGATATCTTGTGCAATAATTTTTTTATAATCCTTTTTCTTTTCACTATCAAACATTGCACACAATAAATCAAACAACGCTTCTTCAACTTCATGCGGTAATTTGGTCAATTTTTTTTGTTTGTAATATATATTTATGTAAAGTTATTAATTAAAGTTTCAATTTTTTTATCCTCAATTTTATCAAATAAAATAGAAAAATTGGAGTCAAATTCAAAAGAATTTTCCAGTTTCTTTGCGTCATCCCAAGATCTACAATCTAGATTTAAATATTTTTGCATCTTTTTTGTAGAGTCTGGAATATATGGTTGAAGTAATATTGATGCTGCTTTTATAATCTGTAAACAAACATAAATTACATTTTGTCTTCTTAAGTCATTTTTCCAAGGCTCTTCTTTATTTATATATTGATTTCCCGCCCTAATTAAATTCACAATTGTTGTTAATGCCTTTTTTATTTTAATAGAATGTAATTGTGTGGAAGATAAATCTACAGTTGTTGAAATTAAATTTAATAATTCAAAATCATTTTCGCTAAGTTGTGGTTTTTTTACATTGCAACTAAAATATTTTTTTGCCAAAACCATAGTTCTGTTTATGAAATTACCGATTGTGTCATTTAAGTCACAGTTTACAATTGTTTGAAAATCTTTCCAGTCAAAAGAGCTATCACTTGTTTCAGGTAGTATTGTTGCTAAATAGTAACGCCAATAATCTGCAGGGAAAAGAGTAAGGGCATCAGTTAAAAAAATACCTACTTTTTTACTCTTTGAAAATTTACGCCCCATATAATTAAGAAATTCACACGCCGAGATAATGTTTGGCAATTTATATTTTCCTTGGGCCAAAAGCATTCCAGGGAAATATATTGTATGAAATGGAATATTGTCTTTTCCAATAAATTGAATTATTTTTGTATCTTTTTCTAACCACCAATTTTCTTTGCCTAATTGTTTAGCAAATGTAATATACCCTATTGGGGCATCAAACCAAACATAAAAAACCTTATTTTCTTCGTCTGGAATCGGAATTCCCCAGGATAAATCACGAGAAATATCCT
The DNA here is from genome assembly GCA_964565125.1 of uncultured archaeon. GTDB lineage: Archaea > Iainarchaeota > Iainarchaeia > Iainarchaeales > 0-14-0-20-30-16 > JAQTTP01. Next base: position 4,695 of record CAZMCX010000049.1, on the reverse strand, counting down.
TATCTTTTAACCCAGTTTTTATTAAATTTAGTGCATAATTTCTTGCATTACTGGGCCAATCATTTTTTTCCAGTAACCAGTTTTTTAGTTTTTTATCTAATGACGACAATTTAAAAAAAATGTGTTGGCTTGTTTTTATAACCGGTTTGTTTTTACACACAATACAATGGTTTTCTATTAATTCGTGAGGTTCTAATAACTGACTACAAAAGTCACATTGATCTCCCCTTGTCAGCCCCCCGCAATGAGGACAATTTCCTTCAACATATCTGTCTGGTAAAGAACGATTACAGTTTTTACAAAATAATTGGTTTATGTTTTTTTTATATATGTAGCCATTATTTTTTAAAGTAGTATAAAATGCTTGTACAACAAAACTGTGTTCTAAAGAAGTAGTTCTAGAAAAAATATCAAAATTAATGTTTAATTTAGTTATGCATTCTTTTTGTATTTTGTGATATTTATTGCATAAATCCTGGGGGGTCACTTTTTCCAGTTCTGAGGCAACTAATATTGGGGTACCATATTCGTCGGACCCACAAATTGAAATTACTTGTTCGCCTTTTAATCTTAGAAATCGACTATATATGTCTGGCCTAAGTAAACAAGAAACTACATGGCCAAAATGTAAATCATAATTAACATAAGGCAACGCGCCAGTAATGACATATTTCATAAAAAATCAGTTTTTTACTTTTAAAATAAAAAATTATCAATATTCTGGGCTTGAGTTCATTGATGCTTTTTTTGAAACAATTATTTCATTTGATTTTAACCCAAACCTTTCTTGTAATTCCTTTTTTTCTTCTTTTTGCTCAAAGTCTTGATTCTTTGCCATCAATTCCACCTCTATAATTATATATTGTTTACAAACCTTATTTAAACCTTTCTTTCCCTTAATTATTATGGATTTTTGTTTGGCAAAAAATGTTTCTTTAAAAATGTCAAAAAATAAGACTTATTTGTTTAATTACTATTCTGGAAAAAAACAAGAGCTAAATTCCCCCTTTGCTACTAAATTAGTTGCTATTCTTGAACACAAAAAAAAAATAAAACTGACAAAAAATCAATTGGATACAGTAGATTATCTTGTTGATGTGGGCTTCTTAGAAAACAAAAAGCAACCCCCCAAAATAATCAAATATAAAGGGCCCTTTTTGTATCGAGCAACTTTACATATTACCCCCAAATGTAATTTAAATTGTTATCATTGTTATATAAAACCATATAGTAAACAAAATCAGTTAGGAAAAACAGTAATAAACACACTTGCAAAAGATATGCAAAATATGTCTGCATTAAATATTACTATTACTGGGGGGGAGCCATTTCTTAGAAAAGACCTTATAGAAGTATTTAATTATTTTTATAGAAGAGAAATACGTATTGAGAATATATTTACCAATGGAACATTATTGTCAAAAAAAATAAAAACTCTGAAAAAAATAAAAGAACTGGGAAAACCGCTATTTTATGTATCTTTAGATGGCTTAGAAAATGAACACAACAGTTTCCGTAAGAATAAAACTGCTTTTAAATCTGCCTTGGCAGGTATAGAAACATTAAATAATTTGGATTTTAACGTAGTAATAAATATATCTTTAAACAAATTAAACTTAAATAACATTTCAAAAATACATGAAATAATACAAAATTATGATAATGTAATTAGAGTAAGAATTGATGCGGGCTTTAGATTGGGGGGGTGGTTAAAATCAAAAGATGCTTTAGGGGTTTCATCTGATGAAGAATTAACCGCTTATAAAAAATATATCTCTTGTTGGGATAAAGATAATAGACCTTATGACTTAGAATGTGGCCATATGTTTAGATATCTTTATAAAAAAGTTTATAACGTAAAATATACCCCTCAAGACCTATGTTGTGATTATAATTTACATAATGTTACAATTTGGCATGACGGGGCAGTGACTTCTTGTGCATTAATGCCAAAAGAATATGCGGTAGGTAATATAAAAAACCAATCATTAAAAGAAATTTGGGAATCTGAAAAAATGCAAAAATATAAAAACCTAAAAATTTGTGACATAGTTAAAAAAAATATAAATTGTAAAAATTGTAAATATCTTAGATTTTGTGGTACTGGTTGTAGAGCCAATGCATTACACATTGATGGCATTTATGAAAATTATGATAAGGAAATTTGTCTTTTGTATAAATCAGGTATTATGGACGAAATAACAGAATTAGAAAAAGGGTTAACAAGGGGGGAAAATAATGTTAAATAACCTTTATCAAATAGTTAACTACAAAAAAGAGCGAAATTTTTTTATATTTAATAGGTTAACGTATACTGCTTATCAGATTATAGATAAAAACAAACAAAAATCAATTATGAAAAACTATGCATTTAGAGAAACTAATTTTTTGCCTTTAGAGAGAATCGGATTGTGTATTACTTCTAATTGTAATTTAAATTGTTGGCATTGTTACAATTTTTCGGGTGGCCAAAAAAAGTGTATGTCCCTTAGAAAAATAAAAACAATTTTAAAAGATGCTTATGATATAGGGGTATTATCAGTAAATTTTACAGGTGGTGAACCATTTATTAGGGCGGATTTTCTAGACATTATTGCGTTTGCAGATAGCCTTGGGCTTGGAATTGATATTTCAACTAATGGTACAAAAATAACTAAAACAATTGCAAAAAAGCTAGCCAAATATTGTATTAATAGAATAGTTGTAAGTCTTGATGATGTCGCAGAGAAGCATGACCGTCTGCGTGGTAAAAAGTTGACATATTTTAAAGTAATAAACGGCATAAAAAATTTGGATAAAAATAATATTCCAATAGTTATAAGGACTACGATTGATTTTAAAACAGCAAAAAATTTAAATAATATATATAAAGAACTTAAGAAACTAAAACTAACTAACCTAAAGTCGTGGACTTTGATTTCTTTAGTTAATTTTGGTAATGCCAAAAAACTTTTCAAAAATTTAAATTATTTGGACTATTTAAAAAAAGCAAAGAACATGGCAAAGAATTTTAAAAAAGAGAAGTTAACAATGCCCATAAAAATAGACTCTTTATTCTTACACAGTATAAAAAATCCGCCGCATTATATTTGTCAAGAAAAACAAAACTATTTATATGTTGAACCTAATGGCCAGATTAAAGGCTGTGCATTACATGACGTAAGTTTGGGAAACATAACTAAAGAATCAATAAAAAAAATATGGCTATCGCAAAAAGCAAAAAGAATAAAATTTTGTGCCATGTCGACAACTTGTCAAAATTGTAAATTTAAATATAACTGTTTGGCTTTTTTTAGGCCTTGTATTTGTAATAAGTTAAATAAAAATCTAAGTTACATTTGTAGAAAATAACTGTTTGGCTTGTTATTTTAAATTAATAAAAATATTGGTGATGTAAAATAAAACTAAATATGTTGGATTTAGAATATCAAAAAAGAATTTTAGATTGGATACCAAAACAAATTTTTGATATGCATAATCATGTTGGGCTGCCAAGGCATCATAGCATTCTTACTGCTGAAAGAAAGAGATCTTGTATTGGGGTGTCTATAGCATATAGTCAGGCTATTGGAAAATTAGAAAAAATATTCAAATTGCTTCTTCCAGGAATAAAACTAAATTATGTGGCCTTTCCATTTCCATTTATAGAAACAAAGATTAAAGAAGCCAATAATTATGCTTTGAAGTGTGAAAACCCGTTTGTTTTAGGAAATTTAGATAATCCTAAAGAGACAAGTGAGTTGTTAAGAATTTCAAGAGTAAAGGGCCTTAAAGTTTATCATGATTTTATAAAAAAAGATTACACGAAAATAAGTATCTTAGATTTTTTACCAGAAACTTTTCTGTACGAATTAAATAAATCATTCAAACCCGTAATGCTTCATGTTAAAATTAGCCCGGTCGATGATTATAAAAATATTTCTGAATTAAACTATATCTTTGAAAAATTTCCAAAAATTAGGATAATTCTTGCACATATGGGAGGATGTCAAACAAAAATGGATGTAGTTAATGCATCTAGAAAATTAAAACAATCTGGCAACATTTTTTTAGAAACATCAACCGTTTCTTCTCCAGATGTTTTTGAAGAAGCTATAATTCGTTTTGGAACCGAACATATCTTGTATGGATCTGATTCTCCATATACATTTACAAAAGGAAAAATAATGGCCGCCCCCGGTGAAATACAAAATAAATTTATTACGGAAAAAAGATTTCCTTGGACTAAAAGGGACGATAGAAAATGGTATTTGAATAATAAGCCCGAATTAACTTTTTTATTATATCATCAATTAGATGTAATGGGAGCTGTATTTAAAAATTTAGATATTAAAAAAAAGGATTTAGAAAAAATTTTTTATTGGAATGCAATAAAAGTCCTTAATATTTAAAATTTTTTCTACCCTTGTTTCTTATTTTCATCTAATGACTTTGTATCTAAGAATAACGGGTCATTGATTGGTGTAAATTTGTTGCAAGCAAGATCATTAGCAATTAATAATTTAGATAGATTTTTATCAAATTGTAATAATAGGGCCCCCGATATAAAAGGAGACATATAACTTGGCCCCATTACAAAATTTACACTTTCCGTTTTTACTAGATCCTTGTTGATTATAATCTCAAAATCCATATTATATTTTAGTGAAGTAACCTTTAAATACATAACATAAATATTTCTTTTTCAGTTTCCCT
>CAZMCX010000048.1:3388-6029 GCA_964565125.1 uncultured archaeon | reverse complement strand
AGCTTTTCACCCTATTTTATATTATATCTATATTGTAGATAATATATAAAAAAGCATTACTTCATTATTTGTATTATAAGTTATACTAACTATGGTGTCAATTATGGAACAAAACAAATATCAACAAGAATCAGTATTAATCGAAAAAACCTGGACAAAAGAAATGGAAATTGAACTAACAAAAAAGATATTTTCAAAAGAAAGAACTAAGTTCGATCAAAAAACTAAAAAGAAGATCTATTCCATTGACACCCCACCACCATACATAAATGCCCCAATCCACATTGGACAGGCAACAACTTATGTAATGATGGATATGTTTGCAAAGTACAAGAAACAAAAGGGTTTTGAGGTACTATTCCCTTTAGGACTAGATAGAAACGGCCTACCAATAGAAGTGGCTGCAGAAAAGAAATTCAATGTAAAGCTTACAAACATAAGCAGAGAAAAGGCATTAGAATACTGTGAAAAGGTTCTTGCAGAAACAGCTCTTGCATCAACAAACTCTTTCAAAGGTTTAGCAATTGAATTCAACTCTTACAAATTGGGGCCTAATGTTGGGGATGCCTATTACACAGATATGGAAGATTACAGAATTTTAACACAGGCAACATTCATAGAACTCTGGAATAAGGGATTAATTTACGAAGATGAAAGAATAAACAACTGGGACCCAGCACTACAAACAACTATTGCGGACTCAGAGGTAGATTACAAAGATATTGAAACTTTATTCAATGATATTAAATTCAAATGCAAAGAAACTGGCGAAGATTTAATCATTGGAACTACTAGGCCTGAGCTTATTGCGTCTTGCGGAATGGTAATATTCAACCCAGAAGATAAAAGATACAAAAAGCTAAATGGAAAAACCGCAATAACCCCAATATATAACAGAGAAGTAAAAATAAAAACAGACCCTTCTGCAAAAATAGACAAAGGGACCGGCCTAGCAATGATGTGCTCCGCAGGAGACTTAAGCGATATAAGATTTTTTAGAGATAACAATATAAAGCCAATAATAAGTATAAACAAAGATGGAGCTATGAACAAAAATGCTGGTTTCTTAGAAGGACTAAAAGTAAAAGAAGCAAGGCAAAAGATGATTGAAGAGCTAGAAGCAAAGGGATTATTAGTTAGCAAAAGAAAGGTAATGCACACAATACCAATAAGCGAAAGATCAAAAGCAGAAATAGAGTTCATATCTATGAAAGAATATTACTTGAAACAAATGAATGTAAAAGACAAAATCATGGAGATTGCAAAGAAAACAAAGATTTATTCTGAGAATTCAAGGCAATTACTAATAGATTGGATAAATTCAGTAAATATAGACTGGCCAATTTCTAGGAGAAGGTATTATGGAACTGAAATTCCTCTATGGTTTTGTGAAAAGTGTGGTTACACATACTTACCGAAGCCAGGAAAATACTACAAACCTTGGAAAGAAAGCCCAGACATAAAGGAATGTCCAGAATGTAAACACAAAAAGTTTAGGGGAGAAACAAGAATTTTCGACACCTGGTTTGATTCTTCCTCAAGCCCACAGTTCATATTAGGCTATTACAAAGATAGAAAGTTCTATGACAAAAATACCCCTTGTTCTTTAAGGCCACAAGGAAAAGAAATAATCAGAACTTGGTTATATTACACATTACTAAAATCATATTTACTAACTAACAAAAACATCTTTGATGCAATTTGGATAAACCACCACATCCTAGACGGTAAAGGAATAAAGATGTCAAAATCCCTTGGAAACACAATAGATCCACAAGAAGTTATCACAAAATACGGCTGTGAACCATTCAGATTATGGGCAAGCCTAGAAGGAAATATTACAAATTCCGACATGATGTGTTCATATGACAGAATCAGTGGAGCAACAAAGACAATAATAAAACTTTGGAATGTTGCTAAGTTTATTTCATCTTTCAAAAAAATTGAAATAGCAACCCTCACTGAAATAGACAAAAGCATTCTTGCTGATTTAGATACTTTAATCAAGGAATCAGAAAAATCATTCGAAGAATATGATTTCCACAATCCCTCAAAAGCAATAAAACATTTTATATGGGAAAACCTTGCATCACATTATTTGGAGATTGCAAAAAAAAGAATTTATTCTCTAGAAATTGATGACAAAAATAAAGAAGCAGCAATATACACTTTATACAAAGTTTTAGAAAAACTATTGGTTTTATTGCATCCAATAAATCCATTAATAACTGAAGAGATTTATTCAAATCTTTACAAAAAAGAGATTTATTTAGAGAAGTTCCCAGAACTAGAAAACATAAAATCAAAAATAAGTTTCCAAGATGTTATAAAGATAAACACAGAGATCTGGAAATACAAGCAAGAAAATAGTATAAAGAACATAGAAACTTTAGAAAGTTATAAAATACCCACAGAGCTAGGATCAGTAAAAGAAGATATCGCCCTATTACACAACATAAAAGTTGTAAAGTGATTTTATGACCAAACCGAAATACGAAATAAAGCCACATGAAAGACAATTAGTAGACCTTGCTGTGTCACATGCAAAACAAAGCACCCATGAAGAAATCCATTCTGCGCTTGAATTCAACATTAGAAAAATCGCATTTGCCTTATCACAAAAAGGAGTCAAAGAGCTAGG
>CAZMCX010000048.1:1472-3288 GCA_964565125.1 uncultured archaeon | reverse complement strand
AACAGGCAAAAGTTTAGATCTACTAATACAAGACGACCTCCTAAATAATGGCTTAAGTGGTTTATTAAGGGGTTATAAAAATAACCTTACAAACTTAAAAAACAAGCTAAGACCTCACCTTATGTAATACTGGAATTATGGGGGGTAATTACGAAAAAACTTGGGGTAATTACAGTTCTTACCTAAACCGAATTTCATTAACTTTCTTAAGGTTATTACCATAATTGCCAACTTTGTTAACTACTTTGCCATTTTATGTTTGGATTTGTTAACCAAACAGCATATAGTCAAGATAGTCCATATTAATTAGTATGCTATATGCCAAGGAGGTGTTATTATGGGGATGCCGAGAATTGTAATGTCATTTGAAGAGTTACTTGTAAAATATAAAGATATTTTGAGCCTAAAGGAATTAGTTGAATTTTCAAAGCAACTAGCTGATGCTGGTTATAACTTTGCTATTAGAAAAGACAAAGAGGGAGTAAGGCCACTATATGAAAAACCCGGGCTTTTCGACAGCTTCAAAAGAATTGGTTATAGTCACAAAGAAATAGAATTAACACCTGGCCAAGAATACATGTACAGATGGAAAGAGCCATGGAAGTTCTAAAGCTTCCATGGTAACCTCGTTTTCTTTTTTTATTTTATTATTTCTTTTATAAGTTTTATTACAAATTCTAAAGATCCATCATTAAGAACAAGAACATCATATACCTTTTTGTAAGCACCTAAATCTTTATCCCCAGATAAGAATCCAATTTTAAGAACAGCCTCGTGGTTTAAACTCCCAGCCATTGATACATCGCCCAAGGAGTCCCCTAACAAAATAACATTCTTTTTCTCTTTTATCTTGCTGTAATGCTTATCTTTAGCAATTGCAATTTCTCCTTTGTTGTAGGTATGGATTATAGTTCCTTTATAGCCTTTTATGTTTCCGGTTTTATCAAAATCATAGAAATTAGATATTATAGATATATTGTCGTAAAGCACATTCTGAACCTCAAAGAAATATTGAATTACATCTCCCAAGCCTGCAGAAAAAACTAGCAGAGGAATGTCTTGCTTTTCCAAAAGAGCCAAAAATTCCTTAGCCCCACCTCTAAACTCTATTTTGTGTTTTGTATCTTGACTTAGTTTGTCAACTACTTTCTTAGTTAGTCCTTTTTCTACCTGTAAATCCAGGTGTTCCTGCCACCAAGATTCCATTTTTTTATATTTTTCTTCAAAAGACAGATTAGGATCATTCTCAAAAGGATGATATTTGTCATATAAAGCATGTGCCTTTTCAATATAATCTTTATCTAAATAGTCGTCTTCCCTAAGCAAAGCAATAACAGACTTAAACCCCTTTCCATTAATCTCCGCAGTTGTTAGAGTCTTATCAAAATCAGCAATAATATGCAGGTTCTTAAGTCCGCCCTCTTTGATTTCTGTGAGCTTTTTGTTAAACTCGTTTTCATTAACTATAATAACATTTTCCTGCATACTATATACTATTACTATAGAAATATATTTTGTATGGTGATTAAATGATTCCAAACCTAGAACAAGCAAATGTAATTCTACAAAAATATGTAAAAACAGAAGAAAATATTAGACATTGCCAAGAAGTAGGAAAAGCAATGAAAGCTTTAGCAATACATTACAACGAAGACAAAGATTATTGGCAAATGATTGGGCTGTTACATGATATTGATATAGAGCTTTTTGGAGAAGAGATTCCAAAGCACACAATTGTTGGAGAAAAAATTTTAAGAAAAGAGAATATAGATCAAAGAATTATAGACATCATCAAAACCCATAACGATGCCACAGG
>CAZMCX010000048.1:0-1372 GCA_964565125.1 uncultured archaeon | reverse complement strand
GTAATAAGTTCTTCTAAAGAAACTTTAGGTATAGAGCTAAGAGATTTTATTGAAATTGTATTGAGGGGGATGCAAGAAGAATAAGCACATAGGATAAAAACAGCTTTAGTTAGGCAAAAATAATGCAAAAAGGAAAATAAAAAAAGACAAAACAAACCAATACAAAGAAAATTAGGTTAAACTTTGTCAACCTACTTATATTCAGTTCCATAAATCTTGAATTCGCCAGAGATATCTTTTTCTTGCCATTCTTTTACCCAGTCATCGATATTATAAGCTTTATAAGATCCCTCTTTTGTACTACAGACAACCTTAGAAAGCCCAGCATTAATTATCATCTTCTTACAGATAAAACAAGGGAAAGCATCTATCGGCTCAATTATTCCGTAGTAAGACTTTTCAGAATAAAGATACATTGTCCCGCCCAAGATTTTCATTCCGTTTCTTGCAGCATTTATTATTGCATTCTGCTCTGCATGCACAGAAGCACAAAGTTCATATCTTTGGCCAGAGGTAACACCCAATTTTCTTCTAATACAATACCCCCTAGTGTAGCAATCTTTAGTTTTTCTTGGGGCCCCAGTATACCCTGAGCTAACAATTGTATTATCTACCGTGATTACTGCCCCCATTCTAGCAGATAAACAGTCTCCTCTCCTAGCATGTTCTTTTGCAATATTAAGAAAAAAGGTATCCCAATTAGGTTTATCTCTATTTTTGATTTGTATTTTTAAAAGTAAGTCATCTAAGTTTTGTTCTAGGTTTGCAATTGTAGAATCATTATCTAAGGTATAATCTGCCAGATCTTTACATTTAAGCAACTGTTGAGAACTTTCGTCTTTACTTTCAAGTTCTTTCTTTTCAGAAGTCATAAACTCTTCAAAACTAGTAATGTGTTCAAGCTCCTTATTTCTTTGTTTTGCCCTTTCATACCTAGTTTGAGGAGATGCAGATATAAAAATTACATAAAATCCAGGCAATTTTCTAAAAATTTCTATTTCCTTTGGGTTCCTCAGAGACTCAATTACATAATGTTTTTTGTCAATTATTCTACCAACTAGCCTTTCTGCAAGGATTCCTGCACCAAAATTTTCTCTTAATTCGTTTCCAACTTTTTGAAGGTTGTCCCTTGTAAGTTCGATTCCACGAGTTTTACATTCTTCTCTTATAATATTTGAACAGGAATGGACTTCAAATCCTTTTTTTCTAAGGTACTCTCCAACAGTATCCTTTCCAGAAGCAAAAAAACCAGTAATCCCCAGAATCATTTAATCACCAAAAAACAAGATATAAAAAAATAAGAATAATAGATTTTATATAAACTATTATTCACAATCAATTTCTGTTGTTTCTTCCACTTGGTCTGTGGTTA
>CAZMCX010000047.1:0-6107 GCA_964565125.1 uncultured archaeon | reverse complement strand
ATACAAAAGATAAAATAGATTTGATAACAAGAGGATTAGAAGAAGTAATCAACGAAGCAGAGCTTAATAAAATTGTAAAAGAAAGAGATCTTGTAATCTATTGGGGGACTGCGCCAACTGGCAGAATACATATTGGGTACCTAATCCCTTTTACTAAACTGGCAGACTTCTTGGAAGCTGGCTCAAAAGTGAAAGTTCTAATTGCAGATATTCATGCTTTTTTGGACAGCCAAAAAACTCCTGAAGAGTTATTAGATCTTAGGTCAAAATATTATGAAAAAGTAATAAAAGAAACATTAAAGGCCATGAAAGTGCCTGTTGAAAAATTAGAGTTTGTTAAAGGCAGTAGCTATCAGTTAAGCAAAGAATATACAAGAGATGTGTATAGATTTGCAAGTATAGTTACTAATGCGGAAGCCAAGAAAGCTGGTGCAGAAGTAGTGAAACAATCAGATAATCCGCGAATGGCGCCACTGCTATATCCTTTACTGCAAGCTTTAGATGAAGAATACTTAAAAGTTGATGCCCAATTTGGTGGTTCAGACCAAAGAAAGATATTTGTTTTGGCTCATGAATATCTACCAAAGCTAGGTTATAGACAAAGAATTCATTTTATGACTCCAATGTTACCAGGGTTAACTGGAGACAAAATGTCTTCATCTGTTGAAGAATCAAAAATAGATTTATTGGACGATCCAGAAGGCATTCAAAACAAAGTGAAAAAAGCATTTTGTACTGACTCTATAGAAAACAATGCAATTCTAATGTTTACTAAAGCAGTACTGTTTCCTTACTTTAAAAGGACTGGGAAAACATTTATGGTTACTAGGCCAGAAAAGTTTGGTGGGAACTTAGAATTCAAAACATATGCAGAATTAGAAAAAATTTATGCTGAAAAGAAATTACATCCTTTGGATTTAAAGATCGCAGTTGGCAATGTTTTAGTAGAACTATTAGAACCAGTTAGGAAAGCATTTGAAAAAGGCGAAAATAAAAAGCTAGTAGAAGATGCTTATAAAAAGTGATTAAATGCTTGAAAGTATTGTTTTGTGGTTAGTAAATAACATTGGATTCCTAGGCTATTGGGGCATAGCAATCTTAATGGCTATTGAAAGTTCATTCTTTCCATTTCCATCAGAAATTATAATAATTCCTGCGGGATTTTTGGCGGCACAAGGAAAAATGAATATTTATTGGCTATGGGTTTGTGGTGTTGCAGGAAGTTTAATTGGGGCTTTATTTAACTATTATTTGGCCTACTTTGTTGGAAGGCCTTTTATTGACAGATATGGAAAATATTTTTTTCTCAATAAAAAGAATATGGCAAAAGCAGATGAGTTTTTCCAAAAATATGGTAATGCAACAACTTTTTTTGGAAGGCTATTACCGGTAGTTAGGCAATATATTTCATTGCCGGCAGGATTAACAAGAATGAATATTTGGTTCTTTAGTTTGTATACTGTCTTGGGTGCAGGAATTTGGGTAGCAATCTTGATATTTTTTGGATATAAACTTGGAGAAGACTATACTGCAGTCGCCCCAAATATGTATTATATAACAGGCTTTGTGGTATTACTTATAATATCTTATGTTGCATATTTGTATTTAACTCGTAATAAAAAGGTGTTGAAAAATGAAAAAGATTAATGTGCATTGTCCTGTATGTGAAGGAAAGTTTAATGATTCTGCAAAAGTAGAAAGTATAATTGAATGCCCTTGCTGCGGAAATAGCCTGTATGTTGCAAAGGTAACAGAAAAAGTCGTGAAAATAATGCCTTTTAGTTTAGATTTTAATAGTAATGGAAAAGGATCTTTGGATTATGATTCTGAAGATGATGACGACGATTGCGAAGAAGAGTGTGAAGGGGATTAGAATTGTTTTTTGATGCACACCTCCATTTGGATCATTTGAAAGCAGATGAAATAAAAAAGTATTTAGGATTGTCTAAAAAGAATGGAATAGATTATTTTTTTGTTAATTCTACTTCTTTGAAATCTAATTTCCAAACAAAAGAACTGGCAAAAAAATATAAAGAAGTTATTCCTGGATTTGGGTTATATCCTTTGGAATCTACAAAAAAAGATTTAAAAGATTTTGAAAAGATTTTGGAAACACAAAAAGGTAGGTTCTTTATTGGAGAAATAGGATTAGATTACAAATTTGCAGATGAAAAACAAAAAGAAATGCAGGTTGAAATGTTTAATTCCCTACTTGGTTTGGCAAAAGAATACAATGTTTATGTTAATGTTCATTCCAGGTATGCACAGAGGCAGGTAATGGAATTGTTGGAGAAAAATAAACAGGAAAAAGTGATAATGCATTGGTTCTGCAATTCAGAGAAATATGTAAAAAAAGCAGCAGATAATGGCTATTATATAAATATTGGACCAACATATTTATTTCATAACGAGCAAAAAGAAATAATTGAAAAAGTTGACAAAAACTTGATTTTATTTGAAACTGATTATCCAGTAGAAATTTCTGGAAAAAGCTATGCATCTTTTGAGCTAAAAGAGGTAATTAATAAATTCTGTAATGATTTTAATATACAGTTGAAAGAAATAGAAAAGATGCAAAAACAGAATTTTAAAGAAATAATTGGTAAGTGATAAAATGAATTATTGGTTATTAGGCTTTGGACTGTTTTTAATAATTGCTGTGTTGGGCCTGTTATTTGCTTTATTATTATTGGCTTTTTTGAAGGCTAGAAAAAAGAACGGAGGAGTAAAAAATGAAGATAAAAGTATTAGGAGGCGGACATGAAGTAGGGCGTGCAGCTTATCAGATAAGCACAAAACAGTCCAATGTCTTGTTGGACTATGGAATAAAAATAGAGCCTTATGGACTAGAATATCCGCAAAAGCCAGATGTTAATTTAGATGCAGTTATATTGAGCCACGCACATATGGATCATTCTGGATTAATTCCAGCATTATATGGGGGCAACAATCCTGATTTGTATATGACAACCCCTACATTGGATATTTGTGATGTCTTATGGAAGGATGCGCAGAAAATTGCAAGGACCGAAGATAGAAGGCCTGAATATAACAAAGAACAGAGTCTGATCGCAGATAGTAAGACAAAAAAATTAAATTATCGTAAGCCAACAAGAATAACAAAAGATATTTCTTTGACTTTTTATGATGCGGGCCATATTTTAGGAAGTGGAATGCCATTGCTTGAGACCAAAGAAGGTAATGTTTTGTATACTGGTGACTTTAAAGTAGATGAAACAAGGTTGCATTATGGTGCAGATTATGATATAGATAAAGACATTGATGTACTAATAATTGAAAGCACCTATGGAGATAGAGACCACCAAGATAGGACAAAGATAGAAAGAGACTTTATACAGGATATAAGAAAAACAATAGATAAAGGTGGAAGTGTTTTAATCCCAGCATTTGCTTTAGGAAGGGCACAAGAGATGCTAGGAATAATCGCAGAAGAGAATTTTGATGTTCCTTTGTACTTAGATGGTATGGGCCAAAAAGTATCAGCAGTTTATTTGCAATATCCCAATTATTTTAAAGAGGCATATAACCTAAGGATGGCGATGAACAGGGCAATAAAAGTTAAGACACAAAAGCAAAGAGAGGAACTTGTAAAAAAACAAGCAATAATAGTAACAACTGCAGGAATGGTTGAAGGCGGCCCAGTTTTATATTACTTCAAAAGACTTTGCAAGAACGCAGAAAACTCAATATATCTCACTGGTTTCCAGGTTCAAGAAACTAAAGGCGATATCTTATTGAAAGAAGAGGAGATTGAGATTGATGGTGACTTGTACAAGTGGGAAGGAGAGATAAAGAAATTTGATTTCTCAGCACATGCTGGAAGAAGCAATTTATTCCAAGTTATTTCTGCTTGGAATCCAAAATTGGTTATCTGTGTTCACGGGGACGATGCTGTGATGCAAGGATATGTTAAAAAGATAGAAGATGAATTAGGTTTGAAAGCAATTGCCCCGAAGAATGGAGATGTAATAGAATATAATAAGAAAAAGTGAAAAGTGGAGTAGGGATTTAATCCCTTCTTTTTATTTTTTTAGATCTTGTTTTTGTTACCTAACTAATGCTGTCCTTATCCTATTTGGGAATTAAAAAGCCATCACCACATTACTACAATCATTATAAACAATCCAAAAACAAGAGAAATAGTTATTATTAATTCTGGAGTTAGTTTTATTATACTTTTTGAGTGCTCGTTGAAGCTTAATAGCCCTAAAGATGATCTTGGACCCATGTTGTCATTATTTTTTCTTTTCATGAATTTCATTTTTAACACCTTACATATACCTATATATCTGTAAAGGTAAAATAATATAAACCTATTTAACATTTTATATACGTTAACGTTTGAGTGATTATATGAATAAGAAAGGAAATCTGGCGGTAGTAGTAATTCTTATTGTTGTTTTAGTTCTTCTTTTAGTATTTGTTTTCTTTGGTAAAAAAATAGGCGGAACAGATTTTTCTATAGATTCTGTTTTTGATAGTACTGGGCCCGGAAGCACAGGCACAGGAGTAGACGTAAGTAAGAGCTTAGATGAGAATAAAGAGGCAGTTGCCCAGGCAGATATAAACGCAGACATTAATTCTGAACCCAAGAAAGTAAGTGTAGTAGGATCTATTTTTGGGCTTGTGGAATCAAACTTTTCAGATAAAGAAATTTCTTTTTCAGGAGAAACTTTGATTACAAGGGCAGATGGCACAACAATAAAACTAAATAGCCCGACAATATATGATTTTGATGGGCTTATTAAGACTACAGGTAAAGGATATGAACTTGTTGGAACAGCAAAAAAAATAGTTAGTGACGGTGCTGAAGTAGAGTTCAAAGATCTACTTAAGATAAAAATTTTGGTTGATGACTTGATTGTAAAAAATGTAAAGTTTACCTTAGAAAGAGCAGGCGTTTCAGGAATTTTGTCTATAAATTCATACTCAACAACACTTGATAAAGGTTATATTAATATGAAAAATTATGTGGGGAACTTAGAATTAAAAGACGGAAGCTATTATTTTGAGGGAATTTGCGATTTACTTACAATTAAACAGAATGGCCAGGAAGTAAGCTTTAAGTGACTCAGGCAAAAAATGTGATTTTTATGGTGGTTAATGCTTGGAATATAGTAAAGAAGATAATACCAATTATATTACTAATATTTGTTCTTTTGATGCTTCTTACTTGGGTAAACATTGTAAAATGTGGCGACATCCCCGGGTGGTGTAGTGTTTATTATGGGATAATGGGCCAGCCAGATATCCTGATTATGTATGGTACAGATGGTATTGGGGATCCATTCAAACTTAAAGCTTTATTTGAAGATCGAACTGTTCTGACAATAAAAAAACGTGTTGATATAAAGCCACTGGATTATATGGTGGATTATTCAAAAATAAGTGGTTATGACCTGGTTATAGTGGACAGGGCAAAAACAATGACTTATGATGAAATGAAAATCTTTTTCGACTATGCAAATAAAGGTGGGCGTTTGGTATGGATTGGAGATTCTGGAACTTCTGCCCCAGCAAATGAGAAACCGATTTCTGAAAAAGATGTAAATCCACAATCAACTACTGATAAAGACTATAGTGGTTGGATAAGGGCAAATATAGATGGTGATGTTCTAAATTTTTCTGAACTTATTTCTGTTGAGTTTTTAGGGAATTTTTGTGATTTAAAAAATTGTGCAAATCCATATACTGAATATATTGGAAAAATGCTTGCAGAAGGTTCAAGCAGCCTAACTAAACAAATGTTATCTACTGCAGAATTATATGGAACCTTTTCTTTGGTAAAAACTAAGAAAAAGATTTCTACTACTGTTGCGCTAATGTTGGATTATCAATCTCATTTAATAACTAATGGTGGAGAAGATCTTGGGAACATCCAACCCCTAATAGTTTCATCTGGGCTTGGTGGGAAAGTAGCATATTATGCTGTTCCTCCTGAGCATTTCTTTGATTTCTCTGGGGGCGGTGCAGTTAAGATAACTGACTTTGTTAATACCGGCATGTATTATGGGGTGTTAGTAGAAAATCTTTATTATGGGATGCTGGAATAGGGTTTGTTTTTAAACATTTTCCCTTTATAACAT